>NZ_JBELZM010000024.1:0-42395 GCF_040273735.1 Solibacillus sp.
AATTTTTCTAATAAAGTCGCCCATTCAAAATAGGCGGAAATAACAAGGGGCTGTCCAGTAGTTTTACCGGACAGCCCCTTGTTATCTATTAGTGATGCTCTGCTTCTGCTTCTGGAGTTGATTCGTTTGGAATGATTGCAGCGATAATAATAACTAATACGCTGAATACTAATGATACGATTACGCCATTCATGAAGTTAAAATCTACACTTAATACAGAACTTACTACATAGTTTAGCATTGAAACTAATAAGAATGACCAAAAGAACGTAATGATATATTGCATCAAATTCACCTCATTGAACTTATTTATAACGTTATTGTGAAATTACATCTTCAATATCATACCACAAGCATTCATGAAATTAAAAGGGCGAATCAAATTATTCTTCAAGTTGTCATAAATGCTTGTTTTTATTGCTTTTTTTATGTAGAAATTAACACGGAAAAAGAGAAGAATAGCTCGAAGCTGGTTGTCTAAAAATGGAACGATTTTGTACATCCGCTCCTTAAAATTTTAATCAAAAGAAAAGTAGGAGAACTTCCGTCTGCCATCAAGTTCATAAAGATGTTTTACCAAATAGTATAGCCGTTTTAACCGAAAGAAAAACAAGAATAAATCCCCAATCCCTCTTTTTCCATAAATTTTAATTGTGTTAAAAATAATTATGTTCTATAATTAGTACCAACTACTAATAATTAGTTATATTTTTTGATTCATGAGAAAACAAGGGGGCTATTATATGAATGCCGGTATTATAGGGATGGGGAAATATGTTCCGGAAAAAGCTATAGCAAATAAGGATTTTGAAAAAGTTTTAGATACATCGGATGAGTGGATTCGTTCTCGGACAGGTATTGAAAACCGTTTTATCGCTGAGAATGAAGAAACATCGGATTTAGCATATAAAGCAGCAGTGCAAGCTATTGAAAAAGCAGGTATAACACCAGACCAAATCGGTCTTATCGTTGTTGCCACGGTTACGCAGGATCAGAATTTCCCGAGTGTGGCGTGTCAAATTCAAGAGCGACTTGGAATATCGGGATGTGGCGCAATGGATGTGTCCGCTGCGTGCTCAGGATTTATTTATGGAACAGCCATTGCAAAACAATTTATTGAGAGCAATAGCTATGAATATGTGTTAGTAGTAGGTGTTGAAAAACTTTCGAAAATTGTAGATTGGGATGACCGTAACACAGCTGTTCTATTTGGGGATGGTGCAAGTGCAGCTGTTCTCGGAAAAGTTTCGGAAGGGCGCGGTATTTTGGCGTTCGAACTTGGAGCTGACGGAACAGGCGGCAAGCATCTTTATTTGAATCCTAAAAATCATATTGCGATGAATGGTCGTGAAGTATTTAAATTTGCGGTTCGTCAAATGGGAGAATCAGCAGTAAATGTAATCGAAAAGGCAGGCATGACGAAGGAAGATGTCGATTATTTAGTACCGCATCAGGCAAACATCCGCATTATGGAAGCCGCAAGAGAGCGTCTTGACTTACCAGAGGAAAAAATGTCTAAGACAATCCAGAAATACGGCAATACATCTGCTGCTTCAATCGGTATTTCAATCGTTGAAGATTTGGAATCAGGTAAAATCAAAGATGATGATATTGTTGTTTTAGTAGGCTTCGGCGGAGGCCTTACATGGGGAGCACTCGCATTAAAGTGGGGTAAATAAGGACATTGACTGGAATATGGGGGGATGGAACGAATGATAAAATCGTCACGTCCTGTGACAATGAATTTGTGACCAATACCGTATTGGCCCCGACCCGAAATGAAAATAAATCTTTAAATAGGGAAAAGAACTTAACTTAGAAAAGGGTGTTAAATAATGGAGAAAAGAAGAGTTGTTGTTACAGGAATCGGTGCAGTATCGCCAGTAGGGAACAGTGCAGAGCAAGCATGGGAAAATGTAATTGCAGGCAAGTCTGGTATTGGACCATTAACACGAATTGATACGAGTAAGTTTACTGTGTCGGTAGCGGCAGAAGTAAAAGACTTTAATATAGAAGATTATATTGAAAAGAAAGAAGCGCGCAAAATGGATCGCTTTACACATTATGCGATCGCCGCTTCAATGATGGCTGCAAAAGATGCCAACTTGACAATAACAGAAGAAATGGCGCCACGAGTAGGTGTATGGATCGGTTCAGGAATCGGCGGAATGGAAACACATGAACAGCAGTTTCTAACATTCCAGGAACGCGGTGTTCGCCGTGTGAGTCCGTTCTTCGTACCGATGATGATTCCGGATATGGCATCTGGACAAGTGTCGATTTATCTAGGGGCAAAAGGGGTAAACTCTTGTTCCGTAACGGCTTGTGCATCGGGAACAAACTCAATTGGTGACGCATTTAAAGTAATTGAACGCGGAGATGCGGATGTGATGATTACAGGTGGAGCAGAGGCGCCGATCGTAACAATGGCGGTTGCAGGCTTCAGTGCAAACACAGCTTTATCGTTAAATCCGGACACGGCAACTGCATCACGTCCATTTGATAAAAATCGCGACGGCTTCGTTATTGGCGAAGGTGCAGGGATTTTAATTTTGGAAGAGTATGAACATGCAAAAGCGCGCGGTGCAAAAATTTACGGTGAAGTCGTTGGATATGGTTCAACAGGAGATGCCCATCATATTACAGCACCGGCTCCGAACGGTGAAGGTGCAGCACGTGCGATGCAAATGGCAATCGATGATGCACAAGTATCGCCTGACCGAGTTGGTTATATTAACGCACACGGTACGAGCACACCGTATAATGATTTATTTGAAACACAGGCAGTCAAAACTGTTTTTGGTGACCATGCCTATAAATTGGCAATGAGCTCAACGAAAAGTATGACAGGCCATTTATTAGGTGCAGCAGGCGGGATTGAGGCAATCTTTACGGTACTTGCATTGAAGGAAGGCATTTTGCCGCCGACAATGAATTTACACGAACCTGATCCAGAATGTGACCTTGACTATGTACCAAATGCCGCGCGAAAAGCGGAAGTTGAATATGCATTAAGCAATTCACTTGGCTTCGGCGGACACAATGCTTGTTTATTATTTAAAAAATTTACTGATTAATAAAATGACAAAAAACGAACGTGCTTCTTCTATCGCACGTTCGTTTTTCGTATAGTTGTACGAAGGATGGTGTTTTGACACGTTTCGTACTTTTTTTATTTTTTTATGGGCTCAGTGTCATGTCGATCAGTAATATGATTTTATACTTGAATTACCGCACGCTCGGTTATTCATGGCATGCTGTATTAATGTACATTGTACATGGAGCAGAGTTGTATATGCTGCTTGTTGCTATTTTCGGGATGATTAGCGTCGTTTACGGCCTAATCCCATCGCGTTCTCCATTTTCTTGAGTGTTTTAGAGGCAATGGCATTCGCTTTTACTGCACCCTCATCCAAAATTTCATCAAGTTCAGGTGAGTCGATCAGTGCATAATAGCGTTCTTGAATTGGTGTTAAGTGTTCAATAACAGCCTGTGCTACTCCAGCTTTAAAATCACCATAGCCTTTGCCTTCATACTTTGCTTCTAAATCAGCAATTGCTGTTCCGGATAAGGCAGATTCAATAATAAGCAAGTTTGATACACCTGGTTTGTTTTCGATATCAAATTTAACGATTCCCTCAGAATCCGTTACAGCAGATTTGATTTTCTTCTCGATTTCTTTTGCTGTATCAAGCAGGCGAATCGTCGCTTTTGAATTAGTATCGGATTTTGACATTTTTTTAGTCGGCTCTTGCAATGACTTGATACGAGCGCCTTCTTTCGGCAATTGAATATCAGGAATCGTTAATACGTCATTGTAGCGCTTATTAAAGCGCTCAGCTAAATCGCGCGTTAATTCAATATGCTGCTTTTGGTCTTCGCCTACTGGTACGATGTCTGTATTGTACAGAAGAATATCGGCAGCCATTAACGGCGGGTATGTTAAAAGTGCGGCAGAAACGGATTCTTTACCTGTTGATTTGTCTTTGAACTGTGTCATACGCTCTAATTCGCCGATTGAAGCGACACATTGCAGCATCCAGCCGGCTTGTGCGTGGGCAGGGACTTCTGACTGAATAAATAAAATCGATTTTTTCGGGTCAATGCCACATGCAATATACATTGCTGCCAATGAGCGGATATTTTTACGAAGCTCCAGGCGATCCTGTGGCACGGTAATTGCATGCTGATCCACGATGCAATAAATGGCGTTGTTGTTTTCCTGTAAAGCAGGGAACTGTTTAATCGCTCCGATGTAGTTCCCTAAAGTAATAGTTCCTGTTGGTTGTACACCTGAAAAGATTGTTTTCATTGGGTGTTCCTCCTTAAAATCAAATGAAAATAAAAAAACATCATGCGTCCTCTATTCGAAAATAGAAGGGACGAATGATGTTAAAATCCGCGGTACCACCCAGCTTGCCTTAATTGGCCACTTTGCTTCGTAACGTGAAGGCGACGAGCTGGACTACTAATAGAAACGTTCATCAAGCTAACTCGGAAGTCCATTCCATTTAACGAATGATCTGTTTGCACCAACCACAGACTCTCTAGGCATTCTCATTAAATGTACTACTCTTCGTCATCGTTTTTCATAATCTTGAAAGGATTATAACGTAACTAATGAAAAGAAAGCAATTGTTTTATTTAAAGAAATATGAATAAAACGAAGCAAAAATGGAAATAGTAGTAAATAGATATTTATATTATATGAAATGGCATTGTATTTTCTGATTTTTTTCTCAATTACATTTCGTTAAATGAGAAAAAACTCCGAAAAATAGGACGTTTTATTTTAGTATTATATGGGTAAAATTTATTATGGCACAAAATTATAGAAAGCGTGCTTATTAGAGAGAAATACGTAATAAAATTTATTACGTAAGTTGAATTATTTGTTGACATTGTATATTCAAACATGGGTTATTCATGTATAATGGGAACAGAATCTTAAATTAAATTAATTCTAAATTGAGTTTTACTTATACATTTGTGCTTCTTCATTTACAGGAAGCAACATCTAGCAATTGAATTTGAAATCAATTAGAGAGGGAGTGAGCCAATGTTAGTAACATTATTTACTTCACCAAGTTGTACTTCATGTCGAAAAGCAAAAGCATGGTTAGAGGAACATGATATCCCATATACAGAACGTAACATTTTTTCCGAGCCACTTACAATAAGTGAAATCAAAGAGATTTTACGAATGACAGAAGATGGAACAGATGAAATTATCTCGACGCGTTCGAAAATTTTCCAGAAGTTGAATGTTGATGTTGAAACATTGCCATTACAACGATTATATGAGCTTATTCAGGAATATCCGGGACTATTACGTCGTCCGATTATTTTAGATGAAAAACGTCTGCAAGTTGGTTATAACGAAGATGAAATTCGTCGATTCCTGCCTCGTAAAGTACGAGCATACCAGTTGCAAGAAGCCCAGCGCATGGTTAACTAAATATACCGCTCATGATGTTACGGATGCATATTGTGCAATTGTAGCATCTTTTTTTTATTTTAGAACATATTAGAAAGAGACCTTGAGGACTTGATTTAAAATGTTCCGTGCAATACAATTTCAATTATTCAAATAATTTACACCGAATAATGTTTTTCCTTTTCATTTTAATCCAATCCATCATACAATAGAGTTATAGATACTTCTAATATTTAAAAGTGTCTAAGTTCCGATGCAATAGAACGCCATATTGTATGCCACTTGGAAATAAAGCGACGTTCTATACAATGACTGTGAAGGGAGTTGAGGTCTAATGGACATCGAACGCATTAATGAAAATACGCTAAAATTATTTATTACGTATAGTGATATCGAGGACCGCGGTTATACACGCGAAGAAATATGGTACAATCGCGCAAAAGGTGAAGAGCTTTTCTGGGATATCATTGGTGAAATAAATACAGATGATTATTTCGATTTAGATGGTCCAATTTGGATTCATATTAACGCTTCAGAAAGTGGATTGGAAGTCGTTGTTACACGCGCGTCTGTAGGTAATGACTCCGAAACTTCTTCAATGGTTGGCAACTTTGAGGATGACCTTCATATATCAGATCAATTAAATGAAATGGAAGAATCGATCTTCAATGCGATTGGCAAAGCAGCAAAAGAAGAAGAACAATCGCTTGAAAACGCCCGATTCCGATTTAAAGATATTGACGAACTAATACCTCTTGCAAAACGCGCAGCACCGTTAGGAATAGAGTCCGTGTTGTATAAATGGGAGGATTACTACTATTTATATGTAGAGTTAAAAGATATGGAAAGCCAGGAAGCGAGAGATATCATCGCTTTATGTACTGAATATTTACCGGCTTCCAAAATTACAGCACACCGCCTTGAAGAGTATGCGGATACAATCATTGCTGAAGACTGCTTCGAAACAATCATTACGTATTTTGAGTAGGAAAGCAGTTTATGAAAGCCACCTGATTTTAGGTGGCTTTTTTGTGTTTGAGAATTGGCAGGAAAGAAAAAAGTGGATGGAGAAATGTAGAACGCAGCTTGAGGAAAGTAGAACTTGGTGAGGCAAAAGTGGAAGTTCATATATAAAATTAGAATTTCTTTGAAAAAGCAAGTTTCCAATAGTTACTATTTATAAGTTGAAATAGAATATGCATTTCATTAAGATTGATAAAAAGGAGTGGAAGCAAATGCTGGTCGCAATGACCGAACAACAGCAATTATTCCATTTAACGTCGAAATTTCCAATGGATGAACTGCAAAGATTAAAAAAACAGCAATCCTTTTTCTGTCCCCTATGTAAAGAACAGCTTTTATTAAAGGCTGGACAAATAAAAATTCCGCACTTTGCACATCAAAAAAATAGTGAATGCGATTCTTTGTTTTCGGAAGGGGAATCTGCTGCACATCTCCTTGGGAAACAACAACTCTTCCAACAATTTTCGAACCTTCAGCTACATCCCGTTCTTGAACCGTATATACCGCAGCTTCAACAGCGACCGGATCTTCTCCTTACATTTAAAGATCGTCAATTTGCAATTGAATTTCAGTGCAGCCCAATCGGGTATCCATCTTTTCATCAGCGTACAAACGGCTATCTGCATGCCAAAATAACACCAATATGGATTCTGCACACGCCCGAGAAATTCAAAAATCCCGGTATCGTAAAAATTTCAATCAATCATACACATTCCCAGTTTATGCAACAGTTTAATAAACAGAAATTCCTCATCACCTATGATGTAAAAAGTGAAACCTTCTACTATATTAGCAATTTAATCCACCTTCATAAGTTGCAGTATTTTGCTGTTGTTAAGTTATTGCCCCTCAGTCAACAACGTTTTCCGCTCTTAGTACCAGAAAAAGTATCGGAACCCCAGTTCCATCGACTTCTGAAAAACTTCAGTAAATACCGGGATCGATATATCAAGCCCCGTCTATTATTAAGCAAAAAAGGGGTTAACGATCGATTTTTCCGTTCAATTTATGAATTAAGGCTAACGATGACGGATTTACCGATTTTTTTAGGGATTCCTGTCTGCAATACGCATGCTTTTAATCAATTTTGTATAGAATGGCAAGTAGAGTTTTTTCATTTTATGGACTACCATTCGCTCACTCCTAAAACGATGAATGTACATGCAATTCCTTATTTTTTCAAATGGAGTCAATTGGAGCTGACGAATGAGCGGAAAGCAGCGGTAGAGCATTATTTAGCAATTTTAAGACATCTCAATATTGAGCAACTGGATGAAAATATAGCCGAGGAACAACTTTTTAATGTTCTGTACGACGAATTGGTTGCATTTGGATGTTGAAATTGTTTAAATAGATTTATAATTTCGAATATCGGAATAGTAGGAGGCAAATAAATGGCAAAGCAAATTTTAACGCGTGAAGAAGTACCTGAGCAATTAACATGGGATTTAACAACAATTTTTGAATCCGATGAAGCTTGGGAAGCTGAGCTGAAAGAAGTGGAGCAATTATCAAAAAAAGCTTCGGATTATAAAGGGAAAGTAGCGGATAGTGCTGAAAGCTTATACAATACATTGCAATTCAGCGATGCATTATACGAGCGTCTGAGCAAGTTATATGTATATTCACATTTGAAGCATGATCAGGATACTACGAATAGTAAATACCAGGATCTTGATGGTCGTATTCGCTCTGTTCTAACAAATGCAGGAGCAGCGTGGTCATTTATTACGCCTGAAATTTTAGCATTGGATGAAGCGACATTAAACAGCTATTTGGAAAGCTATGAACCACTTTCACTATATGAACAAAGCCTGAAAGAACTGAACTTGGGTCGTCCCCATATTTTATCTGCGGAAAAAGAAGAGCTGCTGGCACAATTTTCTGAAGTGACATCGACAGCTGGCAAAACATTCAGCGCTTTAAACAACGCAGATTTGGAATTCCCGAAAATTATAGGGGAAGATGGAGAAGAAGTACAAATTACGCATGGTAACTATATTACAATGCTTGAAAGCGACAACCGCGAAGTCCGTGAGGCAGCATTTAAAGCTGTTTACAAAACTTACGGCCAATATAAAAATACATTTGCGACAACTTTAGCAGGGAATGTAAAAGCGCATAATGCTAATGCAAAAGTTCGTAATTACAATTCAGCGCGCCATGCAGCATTAAGCAATAACTTCATTCCTGAAAAAGTGTATGACCAGCTTGTTTCGACAATCCATGACTATTTGCCGGCACTGCACCGTTATGTAGAGCTTCGTAAAAAAGTCCTTGGTGTCGATGAACTGCATATGTACGATCTGTTTACGCCGCTTGTTAAAGAAGTGAAAATGGAAGTAACATATGACGAAGCAAAGAAAACGATGGTAGAGAGCTTTGCACCACTTGGTAAAGAATATCAGGAAATCGTCCAAAAAGGTCTGGAAAGCCGTTGGGTAGACGTGCTTGAAAACAAAGGGAAACGCAGCGGTGCGTACTCTTCTGGAACATTCGGTACAAATCCGTATGTGTTAATGAACTGGCAAAATAATGTAAATAACCTTTATACACTGGCACATGAATTCGGCCACTCGATGCACAGTTACTATTCACGTGCCAACCAGCCGTATCAATATGCAGATTACTCGATTTTCGTTGCAGAAGTGGCTTCAACGTGTAACGAAGAACTATTATTTGATCACTTAATGAAAACATTGGATGATGATAAGCAGAAAATCTATTTATTAAATCAATGGTTGGACGGTTTCCGTGGTACTGTATTCCGTCAAACTATGTTCGCTGAGTTTGAGCATATGATTCATGAATTAGATGCAAAAGGCGAATCGATTACATCGGAAAAATTAACAACGATCTATTACGATCTAAACAAACAATACTTTGGCGATGCAATGACTGTAGACGAGGAAATCGGTCTGGAATGGGCACGTATTCCACACTTCTACTACAACTATTACGTATATCAGTACGCAACAGGTCAATCAGCGGCAACGGCATTATCTAAACAAATTTTAGAAGAAGGCGAACCGGCAGTTGAGCGTTATATTAACAACTTCCTTAAAGCAGGCTGCTCGGACTTCCCAATCGAAGTATTAAAAGCTGCAGGTGTAGATATGGAATCTCCGGAACCAATCGCACTGGCATGTAAAGTATTCGAAGAGAAATTAGAAGAGCTTGAAAAATTATTATTGAATAATTAATAGTTTGTGAAAACGCATCTGTTTCAGGTGCGTTTTTTGCTTGAAAAAATGGAAATTTACTTCAGTCTGGTGAGGGATGAAGAAAAGGTCTTAGGAGAAGCTATTAGATATAATAGCTTAGAGAATGTTGATATATCGGCGTTTGAGGCGGGGAATCAAACACGAATTTATGACATTTTGTTTTAAACCTTATTTCTTCATATGGAAACGCTTACTATATGGCAAATTTGTGAAATCGTCAAAGATTCATTGCAAGAAATATTATTCCATGATAGAGTAATACTCGTGAAATAAATCACATAACAAACATACACCCCTTTGTTTGAACGTGAACATTTCTCCCATCCCCTTTGTGAAAAAGAGGCGTCCTATTTCTCGAGAATAAGGCGCCTCTTTTGTTTTTGTCTTACGAATTACGGAATGGGAAAGAGAGTTTTACTTAATCGGGAAAATGTTCTGTATTGGCTTCAAAGGTTTCTATATTTCAGGGGAAACATACTACTTACTCCCCAAAAAATTCTATTTTTACAATTCAAACGTCGGAAAAAAGAAAAAATACACCTCTTTTTAAAAACAGCTCTAAATCCCTCACAATAGCTTTTTCCTCCCTCCTAACTACTTACTAAGCAAGTTCTCATTTCAAGCCATTAGAAATGAACAGAGGAGTAAATTTACCTATATCTATCCTCATATCAACAAAAATCTCTACTTTACTGATTGAATTCCAAATATCTTGCAGAAACATAAAAAAACCAGCCTGCTGAATGCATAGCTGGTGAAAATAATGTATAAGTGCGTTTTATAGATAATTTAGTAGGTCGTACGTTCTTTTGCACGCCAAAGTGTAATTTCGTCGGTCATTATGCGTTCTACTTTTTGCTGAAGCATACGTTTCTTTAATTCGCGTTCTGCCAATTGTTCATTGATCGAGTAGATTTCGGCTACTTCAGCTGTTGTAAGGGTGCTGAATCGATCGAATAACTCGTCTAATGCGGGAACCGGTTGGCGAATTAATTCTTCTCCTAGCAATTCTGCTAAAATATGCTCGTAAACTTCATAATTATAAGAACCGCTTACTTTCAGGCCTTCATCTTCAATGCATTCATTGAAAAATACTATGCTTGGAATTTCTTCAACTTCCATTTCACGAGTTAAATATAAATCGCATTGGAACGCACGAGCTGCTTCTTTTGAACCAAAGTCCGACACGAATTCATCCATATCAAGATTGACTTGCTGTGCGATTTCAATTAATGTCGCGTGTGAATTGATGTTGCGTGTATTAAGTGTTGCTACTTCCTGAACTTTGTTTAAATAGCGGAAACCTGCACGCTTTCCTTGAAGTTCGGCCGCTTTAATTGCAATTGAAGGTAATGCTGGATGTGTAATATCCAATTCCGCTCCGGAAACACAGCCTTTCATTCGGCTCGTCATGCTGTTTAGAGCAGCGAGTTCCGTACTAAGGACATATCGACATGTAAAGTAATGACCGTATTCTACTTGCAGTTTACGCATTGTCGTTTGTAGGGCTAATGCTTTTCCGCAAAGAGGGTCAATAAAAATATAAAGCTCAATCGGTTTATTACATGTAGATGGTGCTACAGGTTGCTGTAAAAGTTGGACATTATTCACTCAAATCCCTCCTCATCATTTGGGGCGTTGACCATATGGTGAGCAGTCATAACGAGACGCTTATAGTAAACTTCACGGAATTTACCGTCCAAGCCTACTTCGTCCATCGCCTCTGCCATACATTCAAGCCATGCCTGGGCACGATCGGGTGTAATTTTAAAATGCATATGTCGCGCACGCATCATCGGATGGCCATGTTCTTCCGAGAAAAGGTTAGGCCCCCCAAGATACTGCGTTTGGAATTGTATTTGTTTACGAATTGTTTCCGTCAGATCTTCAGGAAAAATAGGAATTAATAAAGGATGCTTCGCCACTCGAGAGTAGAACGCGTTAATTAATTCAGAAAGCTTTTCAGCACCGAGTTCCTCATAAGGAATCGTATATTTTCGATTCATTAGTTATACTCCTTTGTGTCTTTCTTTGCCAGTATATGAAATATGAATGTCATGTAAGTAATGTAAATTTCATTTAGGCGATACAATCATTCTAGCAACGTAGGGCCATTTTAACAAATAAAGTGCCCTGCCAAAAAAATTGAAGAGCATTTCACATCTATTATCAGTACGGTGGAATTGTTGATTTAATAGGTTTCCACACTGATTTTCCAACTAATACAAATTAGAGCATTCCAGGAACATAAACAATTAAATCTCAAAATTCCTTTTGGCTTTCGTCTTCAAATCTCCACGCTTAGTACCCCGGTTTTTATAAAAAATTTACACATTCATATAGTTTATTATTTTTTTGACATAGTTTTGAGTTTCCTGGAAAGGTGGGATACCCCCATATTTTTTTACATTTCCAGGACCTGCATTGTACGCAGCAAGCGCTGTTTCGACATTATTATCAAACTGGTCGAGCATTTGGCGTAAATATTTTGCGCCCCCCATAATATTTTGTGCAGGGTCAAAACGGTCAGATACCCCTAAATAGCGTGCAGTTGCAGGCATGAGCTGCATTAACCCGGATGCACCGGCAGCACTAGTGGCAGACGCATTGAAGTTCGACTCCTGTTTAATGACGGAAGTAATCAGTTTTTCAGGTAAATTGTATTTCTGAGAGGCAGCAGTAATTTCTGCTTGATATGTCTCGGCACCGGCAAAGAAATTTGCTACATCGGTCTTTCTTGTAAAATCCGTCATATACTGTTCAATTGTGGATGTTTCATTACTTGCTGAAAGGCTATTGAATGCGCCCGGTAAATTCGTTAAGTTAGCTGAATTGTTCAACAAAAACGATGCGATATAGTTTTGAGCAGACGAGCTTTGCTGCTGCGAATTAGAAGTTTGTTCGGGATCCGTTAACTGCTGGAAAGTGCTCACATCACCAAGTCCGTTTAGCGAACTTGATAAAGACTGTCCGTCTAAAATGTCGCTCATTAAATCGGAAAATAAAGTCGACGTAGATGATGATAATACACTTGCGCTTGACTGATTGGATGTGTTTAAATTCTGCATTGCCTGAAGTTCAAGCAATGTTTTCATTGATGAAATATCCATCACAGCACCTAGCCTTTCTGTTTGTTTAAAGCCGTCATAAAGCGCACTATTTTCTTTTGCGCAGGCTGTGGCTCAATTTCATGATGTGCCAAAAATTCAGAGAAAATTTCTTTTCCGACTGCTTCATCATGTGTCTCATATTCTACCTCATAATCGTCGCAGTGCAAATAGAAAGAATGGTCAAATACGAGCAAACCGCCTTTGTATGGGAGTTCTACACGGTCAGTCGTCAATGTTCCGTAACAGTGTAAATCGACAACGGGAATATTAAATAACTCCAGCCTTTCACTTACAGAATACGGGGGTACTCCATCACCGGCCAGCATACGATCTGCTTCCTCACGTGTTAAATAATCTGTCGTTTCTAAATGCTGGTGTTTCGAAGCTTTCTCTTTTAACGTAAATTCAATCGAATCTTCCACGACACGAATTCGTAGAGCACTGTGAATTTGTTTTAAATGGTTTTCTTTTGTATCAAAGTAGTGGTTAACTTGGCGAATAATTTGTTCGCTTTTTATGGAGAATGTTTCAAGAAGCTGTTCGTACTGTGATTTTGTTAGCATATTCTTAAATTCTATTTCAATTTGCTGTGTCATTTTCATCGTCCTTTTTAATAATAGTTTTCAATTAAATCCAATGGCTGAAAGAAGTTAAACGTTTCTGCACCAAATGAGTGTCCTATGGTAAAATGTGAAGGGTAGATGAATCATCAATTTTATCATCCGACAATTTCCGGTGATGAAAAGAAAAAGGAGATTAATTCATTGCGAAACGTATATTTAATTGATCATGTTGAAGTAGTACATAATGAAATCTATTTTATTTTAAATGAAAAGAAACAACTTAGCCAATTGCAATCGACAGGGCAAGTTATCGTTGATTCGGATAATGAGGCGTTTCTTTATATCATAGAAGAAAATGAGGCATACAGTTATATAAGCTTTTCAAAAAATGTATGGCCCCACCTACTACAAATGTTATTGGAAGAGCAAAAAGCATACTTGAAAGTGGAGGATGGTCTGCTGGCGCTTCAACAATTTGCTGATGAATTACAAGGATTGCTTTATAATATTGAAGGCAACAGCAACTATGGAGATCAATTTGTTGATAATATCGAAAAAGCATTTGCCGAATTCTTGAATAAATAGCAATAAACTTAATTATCACAAGAAAAACAGTCATTTCACTTGATTTAGGTGTGAAATGTGTATTTCTCGTCTACAAGAAGTATAATTGTTTGAAACAACGTGTTGATGAAATAGTGTGACAGGTATGAACTATTTCTAGTTGGGGGGTTTTTAAATTGGGGCAGTGGGAAGTATTTTTGAGTCCATATCGACAAGCTGTGGATGAACTTAAAATAAAATTAAAAGGGATGCGTTCGCAATTTGGTATTATGAGTGCCAATTCGCCAATTGAATTTGTTACAGGTCGTGTAAAACCACTTGCTAG
Source organism: Solibacillus sp. (assembly GCF_040273735.1). Lineage (NCBI taxonomy): Bacteria > Bacillati > Bacillota > Bacilli > Caryophanales > Caryophanaceae > Solibacillus > Solibacillus sp. Next base: position 14,248 of record NZ_JBELZM010000024.1, read on the forward strand.
TATATATGACAAATCGCTTGATAAAGGGATACCATTCGAACCGACTGCGCGTTTAGGAAATGAATTGCAAGATATCGCCGGTGTACGGATTATGTGTCAGTTCGTTGATGATATTGCAACAGTAACCGAGCTGATCCGTCAGCGTAATGATATGAAAGTTATCGAGGAGAAAGATTATATTACACATAGTAAACCGAGTGGCTATCGTTCGCACCATATGATTATTGAGTATCCGGTTGAAACGATTCAAGGTCGCATCGTTGTCGTGGCAGAAATTCAAATTCGGACATTGGCGATGAACTTCTGGGCATCAATTGAGCATTCCATGAACTACAAGTATAAAGGGATTTTCCCTGAAGAAATAAAAAATCGATTGCAAAGCGCCGCCGAAGCAGCATTCCGATTAGATGAAGAAATGTCCTCCATTAGAAGTGAAATTCAAGAGGCACAGGCATATTTCAGTGAAGTAAAAGAAGCAACAAATACAGCTATCCATAAGTCAACTGACAAAGAGGAGCGTGACAAATAATGAAGTTTTCAATACAATCACGCAGAGATGACCAATCAAATGAATTGATGGAGCTCGCAAAATCTTATTTAATTGATTTCGGTTTACAATTTGATGAACAAGAGCCGGAAATTGTTCTTTCGATTGGCGGCGATGGCACATTATTGCATGCGTTCCACCGCTATTTGCACCGTTTGGATAAAACAGCTTTTGTCGGGATCCATACAGGACATTTAGGCTTTTACGCCGATTGGAAACCTTCAGAGCTAGAAAAGTTGGTATTGTCGATTGCCAAAAAAGAATATAATGTCGTGGAATACCCGTTATTGGAAGTGCAGGTTCATCGTCAGCATTCCGAATCCAGTACGTTTTTGGCGCTGAATGAAGCAACGATCAAATCTCCGGACGTAACGCTTGTAATGGATGTGGAACTGAATGGCGAACATTTTGAACGGTTCCGTGGGGACGGTTTATGTATTTCGACACCGTCGGGCAGTACAGCTTACAATAAAGCACTTGGCGGAGCGATTATTCATCCGACATTGCAGGCTTTGCAAATTACAGAGATGGCATCGATCAATAACCGTGTGTTCAGGACAGTCGGATCTTCTTTAGTATTGCCGGCACATCATAACTGTGTACTTAAACCCGTACATGAGCAGCAGTTTAATATGACGGTCGATCATATTAGCATGACGGAAACCGATGTAAAATCGATAACTTTTAATGTGGCAAATGAAAAAGTGCGTTTTGCACGTTTCAGACCATTCCCGTTTTGGGAACGTGTGCACGATTCATTTATCTCGAATGAATAGAATGAGGGTATATGGATAAACGATTTCAATTACAATTTATCAATACGGTCGATCAGGAGCTTTTGCGTGATGCAATTGCTCACTGGGGTATTTCAAAGCGTGCATTGACCGCCATTAAATTTGACGGTGGGGCACTTTTGGTCAACGGAGAAGAAAGAAATGTACGGCATCGTTTGGCAGAAGGTGATGTTGTGACGATTATTTTCCCGGTAGAAGAAGCAAGTGAAGGACTGATTCCAGTACAAGGAGAATTGGTTGTTGTGTATGAAGACGAGGCAGTGCTTCTCGTAGACAAACCGGCCTACATGAGCTCGATTCCTTCTCGGGAACACCCGAAACATACGCTTGCAAACCTTGTATATGGCTATTTTGAACAGCAGCAGCTTGCTTCTACTGTTCATATAGTGACAAGACTTGACCGCGATACATCCGGGTTGATGCTTATAGCGAAGCATCGTCATATTCATCATTTAATGAGTGAACAGCAAAAAAAGGGACAAATTCATCGTGAATATGAAGCAGTTGCAGAAGGTATCATTGAACAAGCTCAGCAATCGATTATTGCTCCAATCGGTCGGAAGGATACGAGCATTATTGAACGTGAAGTACGTCCAGACGGTCAATTTGCCCATACGGATGTAACTGTGCTGTCTCGTAAAAATAATATGACACATATTCGCCTGAAGCTTCATACAGGAAGAACCCATCAAATACGTGTTCATATGGCTTATATAGGCCACCCATTAGTAGGGGATGAGTTATATGGAGGCACACATACTTTAATTGACCGCCAGGCACTCCATTGCCGGTACATTGAATTTGAACATCCGTTAACGAAAGAAAGAGTGCATTTTGAAAGCAAGCTGCCAGAAGAGATCTCTATATTGATTAACTAATACAAGATGCCAAGATTTCATTGGCATCTTTTATTTTTGGTGAAATTGGGAATATACTGTTGAGAAGGATTTTACGTAAGTCATTAGTCAATTTCCTGAATGTACGAAAAAAATAATGATAAAACGTAATTAGCCTTGACGAGGAATGGTAATTAGTCATAAAATAACTCGTTATGAAAAGTAGAAAGGAGGGGGCAAGCATGATAGAGGAAAAAAATGATGAAGTCCAGTACGATGAAGCGTTTTTGCGAATGCTGCTTGATGAAGAAAATATTGAGGCGTTCCGTGAACATTTCCTTGTACTCCATCCATATGATCAAGCACAGTTTTACGAAGAGGTGGGCCCGGACATACGGCAAATTATTTATCGTTACTTGTCTCCTCAGGAAATGGCAATCATTTTTGAAACAACTGAAATTGAGGACGATGAATATAAAACATACTTAGATGAGATGGATCCATCATACGGTGCGGCCATGTTCGGCTTCATGTATACCGATAATGCGGTAGATATCCTCAATGAGTTGGATACCGAGCAACGGGAAAATTATTTGGACATGATGGATGAAGAAACCGTCGATGAAATTAATGAGCTTTTAGGCTATGAAGAATATACAGCCGGAGCCATTATGACGACAGAATATGTATCGGTTGTAGAAAGTGCAACGGTTCGTGAGGCAATGCGTGTGCTGCGTCAGGAAGCCCAAACCGCTGAAACGATCTATTATATTTTTGTAGTGGATCAGGGACATCGGCTACTTGGTGTCATGTCGTTAAGGGAACTGATTGTCGCAGAAGGTGATTTATATGTTCGTGACATTATGAGCGAGCGTGTCTTATCGGTAAAAGTAACGGATGACCAGGAAAATGTCGCGAACTTGATAAAGGACTACGACTTATTGGCCATTCCAGTTGTCAACGAGAGCCGTGAGCTTCAAGGTATTATTACAGTCGATGATATTATCGACGTTATTGAAGAAGAAGCAGAAGACGATTATTCCAAGCTGGCGGGTATTGCAGATATGGATGATAATGATGCAGGTCCTTTACGTGCGGCGGGCAAGCGTTTGCCATGGCTCATTATTTTACTGTTTTTAGGAATGCTCACATCAGGACTTATGGGGATATTTGAAGCGACGCTCGATAAAGTCGCCTTGCTTGCAACATTTATTCCGCTTATTTCCGGTACATCCGGTAATAGTGGGACCCAGGCACTGGCTGTAGCGGTGCGAGGAATTGCAACTGGAGATATTGGCGGGAAAAGTAAATTCAGGCTGATTGTGCGGGAATTAAGTACAGGGCTTATAATGGGAGTAGTTAGCGGTGCAATAGTTGTCGGAATCATTTTCTTCTGGAAAGGAACATTAATGATCGGTCTGCTTGTTGGGGCATCAATCTGCTGTTCGATTATCGTCGCGACACTGGCTGGATCGTTTATTCCGATTTTAATGCATAAGCTGGGTGTTGACCCTGCAGTTGCATCAGGCCCTTTTATTACAACGTTGAATGACGTCACAAGTATTATTATTTATCTTGGCCTTGCATCGACGTTTATTAGCCGGATTCTGTAAGGAACGATTTGAAAAGACTTTGCATATTGTATGAAAAAGGATGTGGAATGTGGAAATTCACCCATTACTTTTTATTGCAAGTCCGATTTATATACAAGAAAAACGAGTCGAAATAGAGGAAGAAAGTACATCAATTTATGTACGACCTACCCCTGAAAAAATTGAAAATGCCCTTATTGCCCGACAGCTTCATTATTTTTCGAAGCCGATGAAAGAGCCAAGGGTACTGGTATTTATTTTGCAATCAGGAGAAAAAATACATGGATCAATCGATAAAATCAACGGTAGTCAAGTATTGCTGAATTGCCATGATACAAAACGCTGGATCAAAGCTAATGAGATTGTGTTAATTCATCATACTTTATAAAAAAGAGGAGCCAAGTTAATGGCTCCTCTTTTTTAGTTTGTTCTATGAAAATACACCATCCCGCGCTATATGCGCGAGATGTGTTTTTCATATGAATTAGTCACAAATGCCAAGGTCCACATCATCGATACATTGAACAGCACAGAAGCAATCTAAATCAACTGTGATACAGCTATCTGAAGCTTCAAATTGTGTTACTTTACAAACTTGACGGAAATCAATACCTGTTCCGTAGTCGTTTAGTAAATCAACTGTATGTCTGTGATCATCTTGTGGTACAAGAACACGTAATGTTGCACAACAGCCATCAAATACATCCTCAACACGGAAATAAATTGATACACAAGGACAATCATTTCCATCTGCTGTAGTGAACGTAGCGAAGAATGGAGAACCATCCTTGTTTAATAAAGTAAATACACGTGTGTCGACATTGTTACGAGCCGGGTTAACAATTCCACCAAGCGGCTCTAGGAAACAGTTTGTTGTACAACGGCTACATTCATCTTGTACTGCTGCATTTTGAATTTCTAAAATCGCACGGACAACCTCACAAACACAACCACGTGATTTGTGATGTTCACCTGATCCACCTACATCGTTATTACCTCTTCCACAACCCATTGTTTTTTCACCTCCGGTTTACTTAACTCTTACTAATAATATGAACCGGTTCTCAAAAGAATCGGGCTAATGAACAGGTTTCTCCAAACTTCTTTGGGCGATGAATAATTCAAAATACGACAGGTTATACTTGGAGAAAAATGGACTAAAGGGGGACTGTTATGTGGAAATCATTCATGGCATTGGGTTTGCTTTTAATTCTTGCAGGCTGCAATGACAGGGAGAAAGTTGTAACGTATGCGCTGACAGACAATGTACAGAATCAGCAGGAAATAGAAAAGCTTTTAAAGGAAGATGATGCAATTGAACAGGCGAATCTTTTAGTAATTGATGATGAATTATTTGTCGCAATGCAATTAAAACCATTGGAAAAATGGAATCGCCAAAAAATCGAACAAGATTGGAAAAAGAAGTTGGAAGATAAATTTTCCGATAGTAAAGTCAATGTTTCCGCCGATTTCAAAATGTTTTGGGAATCGACTAAATTGATGGAAGAAAAAGACCAGAAAAAAATGCTGAAAGAATTGCATGCATTAAAAAAGCTTGCTAAGGAGGAAACATAACTTGAAAGAGCAACAATACAATACGTTAAAAGATCAAATTACACCGAAAACGCCTCTTGCCATGAATTGTTTAAAAGCTTTTGTAGTTGGCGGAATAATTTGTTGTGTAGGACAAGCAATTTCCTTTATTTATATGATGTTTTTTGACTTTACGGAAAAAACTGTAGGTAACCCAACGGTGGCAACAATGGTGTTTATCGCTATGCTCCTGACAGGGTTCGGACAATATCGTAAACTAGGCCAATTTGCGGGAGCTGGAAGTGCAGTTCCGGTGACCGGGTTCGGTAACGCTGTTGTTTCCGCAGCAATTGAAGGGAAATCGGAAGGACTTGTTTTAGGTGTCGGGAGTAACATGTTCAAGCTTGCAGGCTCGGTTATTTTATTTGGAGTCGTATCTGCCTTTTTTGTAACCTTGATCAAATTAATACTAGTATCGGTAGGTGTCGCCGCGTGGTAATTGTTTTTAAATCAAAGCCATCCATTCTTTCCTCTGGTGTTGTAGTGGGACCTTTGGAAAAGCGAAGTGTATTCCAAACATATTTTGACAAAATTTCGACCGATGAACGTCTGCAAAAAGCTTCGAACGAAAAAGGGAATGCTATGCTTATTTCTGAAGCATGTCAGACTATTTTAAAAAAATCGAACTTAAATAATTTGGATATTGATTATTTACTGGGTGGAGATTTAGTTAATCAAATGACACCTACAAACTTTGCAGCTCGGGAACTGGCCGTTTCGTTCATCGGTCTTTTTTCTGCCTGTGCAACATCTGTTTCTTCTATAGTTATTGCTTCATTATTGACAGAACTGGGTGCCAGTGATTTTTCCATTGCAGGTGCTTCAAGTCAGCATAACTCGGTCGAACGCCAGTTTCGCTATCCGGTTGATTATGGAGGGCAAAAGCCTGCAACTGCTCAGTGGACTGTAACTGCAGCAGGATTTGTATTAATTGGTAAGCATCAGCCGAAGCTTCCCTATGTTGAAGCTGCAACAATCGGAAAAGTAATTGATTACGGAGCAACAGATCCATTTCATATGGGTGGTGCAATGGCGCCGGCAGCATTTGATACAATTCAGGCACATTTAAAAAAGCGTTCCCAGACAGTACAGGATTACGATGTCATTATGACGGGTGATTTAGGAAAAATCGGATTGAAAATTTTAATTGCGATGTTTGCCCAAAGTGGTGTGAAAAAAGAGGATTTATCACGATTTCGTGATGCCGGTGCAGAATTTTACGGCGAAGATACAGCATTTTTGGCAGGTGCGAGTGGTGCGGGTTGTTCTGCTGCAGTCTACAGTGGCTATATGATGGAACAATTTAAAACTGGTCGTTACAAGCGCGTATTATTAGTGGCAACCGGAGCACTTTTATCGCCGCTTTCATTTCAACAAGGCGAATCAATTCCATGTACAGCACATGCAATTGAAATCGGGATGGGGTGAGTACAATCGGCTTTACATTTTTAGTGGCATTTATCGTTGGTGGTTTAATTTGTGTAATTGGTCAGTTAATAATGGATGTAGGAAAGCTGACACCTGGTCATACATTATCCATTTTAGTAGTAGTGGGCGCAATTTTAGATGGACTTAATTTATATGAGGCCTTAATAAATTTTGCAGGTGCCGGTGCGACAATTCCGATTACTTCGTTCGGGAACTCATTGACACATGGAGCGATGGCTGAAGCTGAAAAGCACGGCTGGATTGGCCTGCTGACAGGTATGTTCGAGGTGACGAGCTCCGGAATTAGCGCTGCGATATTGTTTGGTTTTATCGCTGCATTAATATTTAAGCCTAAAGGAAAAGTAGATTAGACGAATACCCTCCTTTTTTTTGAGTGTTTGCATACACTACAAAATAGAAAGGGGGGTATAAGTATGTCTGGATATGGTTGGCAGCAGCAAGGTTGGCAACAAGGTGGCTGTGATTATGGTTGTTCCCCAGGCTATGGCGGTAATAACAGTATGACATTCGTATTGATCGTCGTACTATTTATTTTACTTATTATCGTAGGGAGCGCATTTATTTAAGGGAGGTAAGTAAACAGTATGGATCGTTCGTTTTTTAAAAAAGTGGAGCGCAAAACCGGCGTTGATTTCGATGAAATTATGACGCTTGCAAATGCATTGACGTATGCAGATTTCTCGGATGAAAAACAAGTTCGGAAAATCGTGAAAAAAGTGAGCCGTCTTGCAAATAAACCGATTACGAGTGAACTTGAAGACAAAATTGTCCAATCAATCATTCAAGACGGTAAATCTTTGGATTTTTCGAAAATCGAGAAAATGATGAAGTAAGTCGGAACTTAAAAAGTGGCGTAACAATATGAAAACATCCATTTTCTCCGGCGGAAAATGGATGTTTTTCTGCTTGTATAAGACTAAAAGAATTAGATTTTCTTCTCCATAGCGCGATGCGGAATGCCAGCATCCATAAATTCCGGGGAAGTGACAGTGTATTCCAGTTTCTCATAGAAAGGAACTGCATAGCTTTGCGCATTCAGCTTAAGCTTTTCAAAAGCTGCATTCTTTGCGTATTGTTCAACAGCTTCCATAATTAATGCGCCAAGTCGTTTGCCGCGATAGTTGTTCAATACGCAAACGCGTTCAACTTTTCCGACTTTCGGTTCTACTTCACGAAGCCGTGCTGTAGCAATCGAATACTCACCTTCATTTACTAAGAAATGAACGGCTGTCTCATCGTATTCATCTAATTCCAGACTTAGTGGAACTCCTTGCTCTTTGACGAACACTTCTTTACGTAGCGTAAATGCATGTTCGCGATCTTCGTCAGTAGTAACTAGTTTTACTTCAAACACGTATTACTCAGCTCCAGTCAATTTGTATGTTTCATAAGTTGTCCATGAGCCGTCTTCCAATTGGTAAAGCAAGTGGAAACGATCGATCGAATCTTTTTCATCTACTCCAACCATACGCAATTGACCGTGAATATCATCATGCTCGGAAGCGCTCATTTTTTGTGCAATTGTAATATGCGGCACAAATACATGCTTTGGCGCACCAAAATTGATTTTTTCCTGAATTGATTTTTGAATATTTTCCAACTGCGGTGTTGGCTCAACTCGGAAGTAAATGGCATTCGTCGTCGGGTAAAATGAACTGATTCGAGAGGCGTGAATTTGTAAAGGTGCAAACCTTGACGCCACTTCCTGCAAATGCTTGGAGATTTCCCCGATTTCAGATTCATCCGCGTCAAACGCATCTTTGAGCGTAATATGAGGTGTGATTAAAGCATAGTGCGGGTCGTAGCGTTTGCGATAAGTGTTCGCTAAATCTTGCAATTTTTTAGATGGAAAAGCAACAATACCGTATTTCAAATTCATTACCCCCTAAAAATATTATAAATAATTTCATAAAGCAACGTGCTAAATGAATGTGAGACGTCCTGTAAATGGCATAGATTTATACAATTATTAATGATAACAAAAATCTAGATACAGCCACACCAAGGCGTAATTGTTTTAATTATAACAGAAAAATTTGTGAATAAACATTTCCAACATACCGTATTATCCGAAAATTTCAATTAGTGCACGTTTTAAATCAGGTTTCCAGTAAGTCCATGTATGATTTCCATTGAATTCTTCATAGAATGTATCAATACCATGTTGAACAAACATTTGATGCAGCTCACGGTTCGGTGTTAAGAGATCTTTTACTGTACCATTCTTTAATGCCACCTGATCTTCCTGGAGGCCGATAATATGGTAAAACGAAAGAATATTGACATTTTTCGCATCCTTAACAGCCTGCAATACAAGCTCATCTACATAAGGTGATTGTAAAATAGCTTTACCGAAAATATTTGGATAATGGATTGCAGTCATTAATGAAATAGTTGCAGCCATGGAATCACCTATTAATGCACGCCCACCGCCGACTTGTGTAGTTGAAAATTCATCATCCAAATAAGGCACGAGCTCATGTGCCAAAAACCGCATATACGCTTCAAATTGATCTCCTGCTGGTGTATATTTTCTCTTTCGATCTTCATAATTTTTGTATGGCACACCAACAATAATTGTATTTTCAATTAAATAGCCATCGATCAGTTCATCTGCAAGACGCGGAATACCACCTAACTGAAAATAATCTTTACCATCGGATGCGATTAAAATGTTATATTCATATAATGGAGAATAATTTGCTGGAATATAAATCAGTAATTCTAACTCTTCATTTAATGCTTTGCTAAAAAAAGTAACATCTTTTACTGTGCCTCTCTCCAATGTTGTCACCCCTGTATTTTGATGTATCTAAAATTGTATCATATAGTAAAATAAAGGTGTAATATATAAAGAAAGCTATAAAGTGAAACTTCAATTAGTGGGGAGTAATACTACCCGTTAATGCAGGAAAAATGAGCGCTTAAAATAAACAGAAGTGAGGATTTCTTATGCATAATAAAAATATTCGTGTACATTCAGACGAAGTAACAAAAGCTACGTATAATGCGTTGGAACGTCGACATGTAACAATTGAGGATATTGCTGAAATCGTGTTTACGATGCAATCACCATATAATGAAGGTTTAACGATCGAACACTGTATTCAATCGGTTGTTCGTGTTTTAAATAAACGTGAAGTGCAACATGCTGTACTAGTCGGAATTGAGCTTGACGAACTGGCGGAAAAAAGATTACTGTCGGCACCGCTTCAAGCAATTATCGAGTCTGATGAAGGACTGTTTGGTGTTGATGAAACTTTGGCATTAGGCTCAGTATTTACGTATGGAAGCATTGCCGTAACAACTTTCGGTCATTTAGATAAGCAAAAAATCGGGATTATTGAAAAGCTTGATACAAAAGCGGGCGAATCCGTAAATACATTTTTAGACGATCTAGTAGGGAGCATCGCAGCTTGTGCAGCTTCAAGATTGGCACACCGTATGCGAGATTTAGAAGAAGAAGGCGGCACATTCGCAGATATTCCACCAGTAGAATTAGGACCGAATCCTAAGTCAAACACGGACATTTAGAAAGGATATAAATATAAACGATGAAATTAAAAGATGTAAAAACGCTAATTACGAGTGGTACTATTATTATTGCAGTAGGTTTATACTTAGCATTTAGTGAACCTAAAAAAGATACAGAGCAAACAACTTCCCCTGCAATTACGGAACAAAATATAGAATACAAACTTACAACTGATGTTGCGATGGACAAAACAGGCAATCAGTTAATCGACGTGAAATATTTGAATGCCAATGATGGCGATACATTCAATGTCGAAATGGATGGTAAAAAAGAGCGTGTACGTCTTCTTATGATTGACACACCTGAAATGAACTATAATAAAGGTGAACCTATGCCTTATGCAGAAGAGGCAAAGGAACGTACAATCGAACTGCTGGAACAGGCGGATTTAGTTCAACTTTTGTTTGATAAAGGCCCCGAGACAGATAAATATGACCGATTATTGGCGTATGCTTTTGTAGACGGTGTTAGTTTACATGAAATTTTGTTAAGTGAAGGTCTGGCAGCAGTGCGTTATGTCAATAAACCGAACGATACTCTGGAAGAGGAACTTTTGGAAGTTCAGCAACAAGCTGAACAAGAAGAGCTGAACATTTGGGCTCATGACAACTATTTACAGCGTGACGGTTTCCATCCGGAAGAAGTAACCAAGTAATTCTGAAACAACTAAAATTTTATTAATAGTGAAGCCGGATTTGAAAATAACTTTTCAAGTCCTTTTTTTTGCGTTTCGCCTCATAAAGGCAGATTTTGTTTCCCGTTTAGCTCATGTTGAAGAAGCAGGTTGTATATGAATCAATGGGATTGGTATGATGGTATGGCAAGAAACTTTAGGATTTAAATTACTTATATCTTTCGAAAGTATATTTATTTTAAGGGGGAAAGAATGATGACAAAAATTTTAATGTTGCATGGAGTTAACCACAACATGTTCGGAAAACGTGATCCTGAACATTATGGAACGATAACTTTAGAGGGAATTAATCAAACTATTCAGGAACTGGCGAATGAGCTGAATGTTGAAGTAGAAACTTTCCAGACGAACCACGAAGGCGAATTTGTGGAAAAAATCCATGAAGCGTTCCTTTCCGGCATTGACGCAATTGTTCTAAATGCTGGTGCCTGGACCCACTACAGTTATGCAATCCGAGATGCTTTAGATATTTTTACAGGTCCAACCGTTGAAATACATATGTCCAATATCCATGCACGTGAAAGTTTCCGTGAAAAATCTGTGTTTGCGGATATAGTGACAGGCCAAATCTCCGGTTTTGGCAAAGAAAGCTATTTGCTGGGCATTCGTGCAGCAGTACAAGCAATAAAAAACAATAAATAATGAAAATGTAAAAATAGCCCTAAATGCTTCGGATAATTACTAAGCGATTTCTAATAATGGAAATCGCTCGAATCCTAAATGTCGGTGTAACCCCAACATTTATATTGCCTGCACTTCACGATGCATTCTAACACAATGTACTTTTTATTAGGGATATATGGAATGGAATATCCTTGTTACGCTGAAAATCCGACAAATTAATGAAGATTGCCATCAAAAGAAGCAAATTTATTGTAAATGAGAATATTATCAATTGAGAAACAGGTAATTTTATGGCATGCTATATAGTGGTATTGAGAAATATTCTCTATTAGAAATTGAAATATATAGAAAAGGAGGAGAAATGGTGTGAGAAAAAGTTTCTTCATATTTTTTGCTGCTCTTCTTTTGGTAGCGTTTACTTTACCGATTAATTCATCTGCAGCGATTGCTGATGGTACATATGATGTTAGTTATCAAGTAAATAAACCTGGGAGCAATTCGGCATCAATGGCGAATGACTATTTTTTAAAGCCAGCCAAATTAATTGTAAACAACGGAAAAATGACAATGCAGCTTACGATTAAAAACAGTAGCTGGGTTACACAATTTAATCCTCCAGGCGGAGCCAAAGTAATCAGCTCATCTGCAGACCAGCGCACAGTTCAATTTCCTGTTTCCAATGCAAATTTAGTGACTATAGCGATGAAAATCGACATTGATGATATCGATTACCATCATAGCTATAGTGTAGATTTTGTATTTAATAGCGGTGGGTTGCCTGAAGCAAAAGTCGAGGAACCTAAAGAACCTGTAAAGCAGGAACCTGCAAAAACAACCCCGGCACCTAAGGAAACACCGACAAAGTCGTCAGGAAGTAATACTTCTTCAAATACACCAGCACCATCAACTGAAAAGCAGAATACGGACTCATCCGAACAGCAAGCGACAACAGAAACGACAAAGACAGATGATTCTACAAAATCAGATGAAGAAATTGCATCTGAAACGAAGCAAGCTGAAGATACTGAGGCAGTAGAAAATCCGGAGACGAGCGATGAGTTACCTTTAATGGCAGTTATTTTATTTATCATAGCAGCTGTTGTATTCATTCGTACAAAGAAAACAAAAACTATATAAACAGACAGGGGAAATAAAGAATGGCTAACAAATCAAAAGCAACTAAAGCAGTATTAGCATCACTGCTTGCTACATCAGCAATCGTACCAGCAATGGCAGTATCTGCTGACACAACTACAGAAACAAAGGCAACAGAAGCGGCAACACCAACAGCATCAAAGACGATTGATTTTAAAGTTGATGCGGATGATGCACTAAAACGTTTTATCCCAACTACAGGTAAATTAGTTGAACATAACGGTCAGCAATTTATCAATATTGAATTATCAGATGCGGTATTAGCAATGGTAAATAGCGTAACAGTAGCAGGACAACCCGCAATGGCTGAATATAACGGGAAAAAGCACATTAATATTCCAGTAACAGCTGATTATGCTCCTGTAGAAGCTACTTTAAATATGACAATTACTTTCGTTGGTAAAGATCCGGTTGATTATAAAGTTACGTTAACACCAGACGCAAAATCAATTAAAGAAGTAACGGAAACAACAAAACCAGTTGAAGAAGTTAAAGAAGAGAAAGTTTATACACCTGGTAAAACTTTTGAGTCAGTAGCGAATGGTACATACGATGTAGTAATCGATGCATACCACCCAGAAACAAATGCTGGTAACTATTCAGCAATGTTACGTCATATTTCTTCTGATGCAAAATTAGTTGTTGCAGACGGTAAATATAAATTACAAGTAACAATTTCTAAAGATTCAAATGCAATGGTTGCCGGTTTTAAAGCTAACGATAAAGATGCGTCATTAGTAGCTGGTTCAGTTACTGGAGATCCGCAAGTATTTGAATTTGATCTTGAATCAATTGGTGCATTAACGAATGCAGGTGTGCATGTTGTTGTTCCAGCTGCCAACATGGATAAGTGGTATCCATTCGGTATTGCTGTCGAAACAGCTGACCTGGAGTTACCAAAAGCTGAAGAAAAACCTGCACCAGTTGAATCTGTAAAGATGACTGTTACAGCATTAAAGAACGGAACTCAGGAATTGTCTATTATGCATAACAAATATTTGGACGATGAAGTAACAGTGACGACAACTGAAGGGGGCTATGATGTAGAATTAACATTCCCTGAAGGTCAACACTTATTAGGCTTTAATGTTGAAGGCGCAACAGTTGCATTAAAATCAGAAGAAAAAGTTGGCAATAATACAGTAAAAATTTATACGTTATCAGTAAAAGATTTAGAAGAAATCTATACTGCAACTGCTGATTTAAAAGTAGTTCTTAATGGGACGGTACTATATGAAACTTCACATGACTTCCAAATGAAGTTTGCTGAAAAGAACTCAACAACAGTGCCATTTAAAGATATCGCAAACAACGGCAACAGAGATGCAATCATTAACCTTTACAACAAAGGAATTTTCATCGCTGCAGAAAAATTCAATCCAGGCAACAACTTAAAGCGCTCTCAATTTGCGTTAATGTTAAATCGAGCATTAAAACTGGATGTACCGGCAAAAGCGAACTTCTCTGACATCGCAAAATACGATGCTGAAACAAAAACAGCAATCAATGCATTAAACGGTTACGGAATTATTAACGGTAAAACAGCTACTACATTCGCACCTGGACAAGATATTACTCGTAAACAAGCAGCTTTAATGATTTACCGTCTATTAGAAAAAAATGGCTATAAAGCATCTGGCGAAGCAGCAAAATTCTCTGATATGCCAAAAGAAGTGGAAGCATCAAAAGCAATTTCTGAATTAAATAAATTAGGTATTATCTCTGGTTTTGAGGGGAAATTCAATCCGGAAAACAAACTAACACGCTCTCAAATGGCAAAAATCTTAAACAATACATTAACTGTTGTGGACGGTTTAAAGAAATAATTCAATGAAACGTAAATGGCTTATAACAAACAGCCGTTGCTAATACTGTTTTAGGTAGGGTTGTGTTTAAAGCTCAGGCTTTCAATACAGCCCCAATCCTATTTTTAAGCAAGGGCAGTTGAGACGCTACGCTTAAATTGAACTAAACTTCCATCTAGTACGGGATGAAATTTTACTTCAGTTTAAGCAGCTAGGAGGAAAACAAATGAAGAAGTGGTTAATCGGTCTCGCACTGAGTATGGCGGTACTTGCGGGATGCGGAAATAGTGAACAGAAAGAAGAATCATCCAATACCGGCGATGACAATACTTCATCAGAACAGGCTTCGGCAGTTGAAGATGATCATCGTATTATTGCGGGAACGGTTGTCATTGCACAAATATTGGATAAACTTAATCTTGATGCGGTCGCAATTCCAGATACGGTAAAGGATTTGCCGGCTCGTTTTGATGATCTGCCGAATATCGGGAATGCAATGGATCCGGATGCGGAAATTATCAAATCGCTCAATCCAACTGAAGTATTGTCTGTTTCAACATTGGAATACGATTTAAAGAATAAATTTGAACAATTGAAAATTCCAGTCGATTTTGTTGATTTAACAGGTATTGAGTCGATGATGGGCGAAATTACAGCACTTGGTGAACGCTACAACCGTGTGGATAAGGCAAAGGCTTTAAATGATGAACTGCAGGCTGAAATTGATGCGGTAGAGGTTGCAGCAAGTAACGAAGAAAAGCCGCGAGTACTCATTTTACTTGGAGTGCCTGGCAGTTATTTAGTGGCGACGGAAAATTCATATGCGGGTGATTTAGTACGTCTTGCAGGCGGTGAAAACGTTATGGCTGGCCAGGATGCAGAATACTTGCCGTCCAATACAGAGCATTTATATTCATCAAACCCGGATGTTATTTTACGTTTATCGCACGGTATGCCGGATGAAGTTATTAAAATGTTCGATGAGGAATTTGAAAAAAATGATGTATGGAAACATTTTAATGCGGTGAAAAATGGACAGGTATATGATTTAGAGGAAGAACTATTTGGTACGACAGCAGCATTGAATGTACCGGAAGCACTCAATGAGTTAGTAGAAATATTTTATCCATAAGAACCTTGCCTTCTAGAATTAAGCAGGGCTAAGGGGATCAGCGGGACATAAACTCCCCGTTCTCGTTATCAATAACAATGTTGGAAAGGCAAAGTCTTGAGGGAGGTTTTGCTTTTCAGCATATAAAGGATGTTTTCTGTGACCAAAAAAATTTTTAGCTTTATCGCTGTCACTGTATTGCTTGTTATAACAATTATTTACGCAGCGACAACAGGCAGTATACAGATGTCATTTATCGACTTTATAACGAATTTCTTCAATGCCGAGAATGCGGATATGGCAGCGATTAAGGATTTGCGTTTTCCAAGGATTATCGTTGCGATATTTGCTGGAGCTGCACTTTCGGTTGCCGGTGTATTATTGCAGGCAATTATGCGAAATCCATTAGCGGATGCCGGCTTTATCGGAATATCCGCGGGAGCCGCGTTTACAAAATTATTTATCGTAAGCTTCTTACCGACACTATTTTTCTTCACTCCATTTGCAGCATTTATCGGAGGAGCGCTCGCATGTTTCTTCGTTTTCCTGCTTTCCTGGAAGTCAGGGCTGAATCCATTAAAGTTAATTTTGGTCGGGATTGCAATCAATGCCGTGTTCTCAGGGCTTACGGAAGCGATGATTAGCTTTGGTGCATCGGCAACAGGTGCGATTACGTCAAACCTTTCCTTAAAAACTTGGGATGATGTATCGTTGATTGTTACATATGGCTCAATCGGTTTAATTTTTGCTTTTATTTTATACGCTTCCTGCAATGTACTCGTGTTGTCCGATAAAACCGCAAAAAGTGTCGGTTTTAATGTAACAGGTGCACGTATGCTCATTGCGACGGTTGCCGTAATGCTGGCTGCTGCATCTGTAGTAGTGGCAGGGGTCATTTCATTTGTCGGAATTTTAGTGCCGCATATCGCACGTCGACTTGTCGGTTATGATCATAAAGTGTTAATTCCATTTACGGCACTACTCGGCGCATTTATTATTTTATTGGCGGATACACTTGGACGTACAATGTTCAGCCCGATGGAAGTACCGGCATCAACGATTATGGCCATAATCGGAGGACCATTCCTCATATTCCTACTTAGAAAAGAGTGACAACCAATATGGAAATTAAGCAAGTAGTCGTTTCCCATGACGGAACGACCCGTCATTTAAATGCAGTATCGACCGCTATTCCAAAAGGGAAAGTGACGACAATTATAGGACCGAATGGCTGCGGGAAATCCACATTGCTAAGTGTCATGTCGCGAAACAACAAACCGCTCGAAGGTCAGGCAACGCTCGAAAATCGGGATTTGGTGGAATATAAGCCGAAAGATTTTGCTAAGAAATTGGCGATTGTTTATCAGCAAAACGATATTCCTTCAGATTTAACGGTGGAGAAGCTTGTGATGTACGGAAGGATGCCGCATACTTCATTATTCAAAAAGACAGCGGAAGAAGATGAGGAGGCCGTTACATGGGCGCTTACTTGTACGAATCTGCTTGAAAAACGGAAACATGATTTATCCGCACTTTCCGGTGGGGAACGCCAGCGGGTATGGATCGCATTGGCGCTGGCACAAAAGTCGGAAATACTGTGTCTGGACGAGCCGACAACGTACTTGGATATATACTATCAGCTTGAACTGCTGGAGCTCGTAAAGCAGTTAAACGAACAGTACGGTTTGACAATTGTGATGGTGCTGCACGACATTAATCAGTCGATCCGTTACAGTGACCATATTATTTTGATGAAAGCCGGTAAAATTATTGCAGAAGGTGCTCCCCGCGATGTTATTACAAAAGAAGTAATCAAGGAAGTATACGGGGTCAAATCCGTGTTTCATGAAGATGAGCAGCTCGGGTTATATATGATGCCGTTAAGTATTTAATATGAGAAAAATTGTCCGAATTGTAAGTAGCATCGTGATGATTATTTGCGCGGGGATTATAATCCGTTATTTTTTCAGCTATGGGAAAGTGGAAAAAGAGCTTGAGAATGCTCAGCAAATTGTCGAACAAAGTGAGCTTGCCGCACTTCAACAGCAAAACGGTCATATTATCGGCTGGATCACACTGGAGAATACCCGTCTAAATAATCCTGTTTTGCAAAGAAATAATAATGAATTTTATCTGACTCATAATTATTTGGACGAAAAAAGTCGGGGAGGGAGCATATTTGCCGATTTTCGTAATGAGGCAATGGAAGACCGGCATACGATTTTTTACGGTCATGTTTTACGCAATGGTACGATGTTCGGAGATTTGCCTAAATTTAACGATCAGGCATATGCAGAAGCCCATCCTGTTTTTTACTATGAAACAAATGACAAGCGCTATGCATTGCATGTGTTTGCAGCCTATGAAACAACGACCGACTTTTATTATATTGAAACACAATTTACAGACTACACATATACGCAGTTTTTAGAGGAAATACAGCAGCGTTCTGATATAAAGTTGCCAGTTCACGTAACGCCTTCCGATAAAATTGTTACGTTGTCGACATGCACGACATCACAAAATGACAAAGAGCGTTTCGTCGTACATGCAAAAGTAGTCGAACTAGAAAATAAGAGGTGAAGTATGATGAAAAACAGTAAAAAATTAATGACTGCTTTACTTGCTGTTTCTGTATTGGCAGCATGTGGGCAAAAAGAAGAACAAGTAGCAGAGCCTGTGGAACAGCAGGAAGCAACGATTGATGTTAGTGCGGAAGCAGAGCAGTTTAAATCGCTTTTAGCAGGGCAAATGGATAGCTTTGTAACAGATACCGAGCTTTTAGCGAGTGCTATTAAAGAAGGTAAGCTGCAAGATGCACAGAAGCTATATCCGTTAGCAACGATGTATTATGAACGACTACAGCCGCTAGCTCCGAGTTTCCAGGAGCTTGACGGAAAAATAAACGGCAACCTTATTGAAGGAAAAGAAACTGAAACAGCAGGCTTTCAACGTATAGCTTATGGATTATTTGCTGAAAAGAAGACAGCAGGGTATAAAAAAATAGCTGATGAACTTGTTGCCAATGTAAAATCACTTCAAGCGGATTTTGCGACAATGGATGTATCGGAAAATAATGTACTTGCTTCAGCAGCGAATATGTTTCAGGGAATGGCAAATACCCGCTTAACTTCACCGAGCGTTGCCGGAAATGAAGTATATGCCGTGAAAGCGCAAACAGAAGCAGCCGAAGATTTAATGGAAGTGTTTGTACCACGTGTTTCAACTGAAAGTGCGGATGCTGCATTGAAAGCAATTACAGCATTAAACGAAATGGTAGCGTATTACGAAGTGGGAAAAGAAGATTACGTGAACTATAATATCTTTACGACAAAACAAGAACAGGAACTCATTACAGCAGTGACAAATGTAGAAAAGGCCCTACAGCAAATGAATGATTCGATTAAATAACGCGATAAATTCCGCTCTAATCAGGTGGAAACCATCCGCCATAAAAGGGAAAGATAAAACCAAAAAATAAAGCGGTTCAAATTTTACGACACGTAAAGTTTGAACCGCTTTTTATATAAAGGAATTTTTTAATCCATATGCTCATGTTTTATATATTGAGTGGCTGATTTAGGTATGTCTTTATACGAAATTTCATTGAAAGCAATTAATGCCTCATCATCAAAAGTGACAGTTAAAATTTCCGTATTTTTATTTTTTACAGGAATAAACCACTTTAATGTAATATTATTTATCTCTTCCACATGCTGGATTTCCTTGAGTAAGTTATAACTATCCTTCAATAATGTAGTTTCACTTAGAAATTCTGACGCCTGAAGGGAGACGATAACACTTTGTTTGTCGTCAACCGGTATAATTTCGATATTCAGCATAAGATTTTCGACAAACTGTTTCAGCACGATTTCAGTCAACATCAGCATAGTGTGAGTTTTTAATTGCTCCTGAGTCATCGATGCCTTTGCTTCAATGATTGTTTCTTCCTGATCGGAATTCTTCATTTTTATAATATATTGTACTGAAACGGCGCAAACAAAAATAAGTAAGGCGATTAACATAGATTTCAGTAATTTATTTAAAATAAGGATAACCTCCTATGAACTTAGCTTGATAATCACTATTATATAGTCATTATGCCACAAAAAAATACTAAAAAGGACTGTCAATTGTGACAGTCCTTTTAAAAATTAAGTATTTTGTTCTTCATTAGGAATAGTAGCAACAAATTCGTCAAAGTATAAAAATGATTCATCCTCAAGTTGTTTTACTTTCTGTTCGTTTAATCCAATAGATAATGGCCCCGAAAAAATCTCGCCCCACCAAGTTTCAGTAATAATCATTTTATATAGCCTCCTTGTACGATTGTTTTACATTACTTATTATGTTCGATTATTAATTGATTATTTATTTAGTTATGAAATTCCCATATGTCTTTATTTATAAACATTTCTATAAAAATTAAGACAATTTAATCATGAAGCCTCCTTTTTTAGCAGGATATTTTTTTAACTTTGTAGTAGTTATTACTATAGTTAATATGTGTGAACAGCTATAATTTATGCATACATTTATCTTCATTCAATAAAAATGATTATTTTTTTTAGCTGATGATGAATGAAGCTGGATTTCTGTATAGGTCACGGATATTAATTTTGGGAAGGATGAAAAAAATGAATTTTACTGCAAATGATGTTGAACAAATGATTGAGAATCAACGCGCTTTTTATTTTACGGGCGCTACAAAAGATGTAGAATTTCGTAAAGAGCAGCTCGTAAAATTAAAGGAAACAATAAAAAAATATGAAGAACAAGTAATAGAAGCTTTGGCATTGGATTTAAGAAAAAGCGAGTTTGAAGCATTCACAACAGAAATCGGTATTGTTTATGATAGTATTTCCTATTTTTTAAAAAATATAAATAGCTGGATGGAACCGCAGCCTGTCAAAACCCCGCTCCATTTCCAGCCTGCAAAAAGCTATGTTGTACGTGAACCATATGGAGTGACATTAATTATCGGACCATTCAACTATCCATTCCAACTGATTATGGAGCCATTGATCGGGGCGATTATCGGAGGGAATACGGCAATCGTAAAACCATCGGAATCAGCTGAAAATACAGCATTTATTGTAAAAAAAATTCTGGAGGAAGTATTCTCTCCTGAATATGTACGTGTTGTAGAAGGAGAAAAGGATGAAGTGACGGCACTAATTCACGCATCTTTTGATTATATATTCTTTACGGGAAGTGTGGCGGTTGGAAAGGTTGTTGCAAAAGCAGCAGCAGAGCGACTTACACCAATTGCATTGGAATTGGGCGGAAAGAGTCCTGCAATTGTCGACCAAACAGCAGATTTGGATGTAGCGGCAAAACGGATAGTGTGGGGGAAATTCAATAATACAGGCCAAACATGTGTGGCGCCTGATTATGTTCTTGTCCATACAAGCGTTGCGAAAAAATTTACGCGTCTCCTTAAGAAAGCAATTAAAGACTTTTATAGTAATGATCCACAGCAAAGTCCGGACTACGGGCGTATTATAAATGAACGCCAATTCGACCGCCTGCAGACTATCCTAGATAAAGAACGGGATACTGTCACATTTGGTGGACGCACAGACCGTGAAGATTTATATATGGAACCGACAGTACTGGAAAATATTACGTGGGATCGACCTTCCATGGAAGATGAACTGTTTGGACCGATTTTACCGGTTATGACATATGAGAATTTACCAAAAGCGATCCATGAAATTCGTCAATTACCGAAACCATTAAGTGCTTATTTGTTCTCGGAAAATGAAAAAGCCATTGCATACTTTCTAGAAGAGCTTCCGTTTGGCGGGGGCTGTATAAATGATGTGATTACACATGTCGGCAATACTCACTTACCGTTTGGCGGAGTGGGGCCTTCAGGTGTAAAGGCATACCACGGGAAAGCAAGTTTCGAAAACTTCACACACCCGAAATCGATTATGCATCGTTCTAATAAACTGGCAAATAGTTTGCTATATCCGCCGTATAAACAAAAAGTGAAACTTGTTCGAACAATTATGAAATAAGAAAAAGAAGGCTTTCCCGAACAGTGAAATCAGGAAAGCCTTCTTCTATTATTCTGTCATTATCGGGAATGTTAATAATATTTCAGTCCCGACATGCTGCTTGCTTTTAATTTGGATGGATCCTTGATGATCTTGTACAATTTTATTGATAATCATCATGCCGAGCCCTGTTCCATTTGTTTTCGTCGTATAGAAAGGTTCAAACATCCGATCGAGTACATTTGGCGGGATACCGCATCCAGTGTCAATAATTTGGATATAAATTTCCTTCTCATCTTTACTTTTGCATACTTGTAATGTAATAGAACCATCTTCATTAATCGCTTCAATCGCATTTTTAAATAAATTTATAAATACTTGTTTCAGTTGGTTTTTGTTTCCTAAAATTGTAATGTTCAAAAATCCGTTAATAATTTTCAAGGAAATCGCTTTTGATTGAAACTCATATTGAAGAAACTGGACGACTTCCGATAGGGCTTCCGCCAAATTAATTGGCGCATACTGGTTTGCTTGAGGTTTAGATAATACAAGAAACTCCGATAAAATTAATTCGATTCGCTCTGTTTCATTTTGAATGAGCTTTGTATACTCATAGTAAGGTGAATCAGGATCTTCATTCATCATTTGAACATAGCCGGAAATGACCGTCATCGGATTGCGTATTTCATGGGCAACACCAGCAGCAAGCTCTCCGACAAGCTTTAATTTTTCCGATTGTAAAATCAGATTTTCATTTTCTTTAATATAGGAAATGTCCCGCGAAATTACAGACGATCCGATAATCTCACCATGCGGACTCAATATAGGCGACAACGAAATTTGTGCATCAAAAAAAGTGCCGTCCTTTCTCATATCGGTCGTTTCATGCAGTCGATATTTTTTTCCGAGCAACAAATCTACTTTCCTTTGCATTGACTCTTCTTCATTTTCCGGGGGAATGAGCGGTAAAACACGCCCCAATGCTTCCTCCTTAGACCAACCATACAATTTCTCGAATGCAGGGTTGACCGCAATAACACGGTCCTCCAAATCAAATACAGCAATTGCATCATTAGCCTGTTCGAAAAACAAATGTAAATATGCATGCTTTGAATTCAAATAATATTCACGGTCGCTTGCATTTTTCTCTAGCTTTAACCAAATTTGTTTTATTAAAAAACTTTGACCAATACTCATGATGAAGACTGTAATTAAAAAGCTGAAAAGTAAAAGATGATCTTCTGATTTAAAACTATGATAAGGTATCATTGATAATTTATCTAAAATAAAAATTTCAATGAACACAAGTACAATATTGATGAAAGATATAATAAAGGAACGGTAAATGGTTAAAATCGCTATAACCCAGATAAAAGTATAAAACGAAATTATATTTACATTTTGATAGTTAAAAAAGAATACAATCATATGCCATGTACAAATCAATATAATTTGAAGCACTTTTGGAGGCGTTTTTAAATAATACAAAGCGATGAGAATAATGCAACTTCCAATGCTGATAACTAAAAATGAATAAGGATGCTTGAACAGCTGTGTAACAATAACAGTAGTAAAAATAAGCGTTGAGAAACAATAAGTAATAACCATAAGCAAATTTCGCTTATTCAGAATTTCATGTTGCTGCATAAAACACCTCGGATAAGTAATATTAACTATAATGATACAGTAATTCATGATGTCGATAAATGGCGAATTTTGATATGATAGATATATCGTATAAATAAATAAAATAAGTGAACAAAGCGGAGTCTTTATTTTAAGAAAATTTTAGTTCTTAAATTCTGTATATTGAGTCAATAAAGAGAAAAAAGAACTTATGTATTATATGTCCAAAGTCCTTATTTTGCAAACATGTTTATTTTATACGGAAACATTACAGTTAATGAAAAGCGTGGAAATTTCAATCTATGCACAGTATGATGATTAGTACATAGAAGAAAATTATCATTCGCAATTATATTGCAATTGTGGGGGAAAGAATTATGTATGCAGAAGAACTTTTAAGTACACTGATGCAAAAAAAAGTTGTAGGTCAATTACCGAAACTGATTACCGATATTGCGATTGACTCGCGCAGTGTACAGCCAAACAGTTTATTTATTTGTATAAAAGGTTTTACGGTGGACGGGCATGATTATGCTCAAAAGGCCGTTGATGCAGGTGCAACTGTAATCGTTACAGAACGTCTATTACAATTAGATGGTGAAATTGCACAAGTAATCGTAAAAAATACGACACGTACACTTGGCATTTTAGCAGCAAAGTTTTTTGATTATCCTTCGAAGGATATTATGATGATCGGGGTAACAGGTACAAACGGGAAAACAAGTGTATCTGGGATTATCCACAATATATTAATCGGACTTGGCGAAAAATCGGCATTGTCAGGAACAATCGGTTTTAATTTAAATGGAGTGCTATATGAATCGGCAAATACGACAAGTGATTCATTAAATACACAACAGATGATTTTCCGTGCGAAAAGCGAAGGCTGTCGTGCAATGGTTATGGAAGTTTCATCACACGGTTTAGCATTAGGCCGTTTAGCCGGTGTTGACTATGATGTGGCGGTATTTACAAATTTAACGCATGACCATTTAGATTTCCACGGTACGATGGAAAACTACGGCAACACAAAAGGTTTGCTGTTTTCTCAGCTTGGACAAGACTTGGAGAAGAACAAGCATGTCGTTTTAAATGCTGATGATTCATGGTCCGAGCGCTATGCTGAAATGACACCATATCCAATTTGGACTTACGGATTGCATAATAATGCGATTTTCCGTGCAGTGAACTGCAATTATGAAAATGGAATGACTCAATTTGATATGGAAACACCGGAGGGTACATTCCCGGTATCGATGCATTTACTTGGTGAATTTAATATTTACAATGTCCTTGCAGCAACAGCCGTGTTCTATGCTCGCGGTTTCCCGATTGATGTCATTATTGAACAAATTGAAATGCTGCCGCCGGTAAAAGGGCGAATGGAAAAAGTAGATTCGGATTTACCGATTCAAATGTTCATCGACTATGCGCATACACCGGATGCAATTGAAAAAGCGATCAATGCGGCAATGCCATATAAAAAACCGGAAAATAAACTGATTTTCCTTGTTGGTACAGGTGGCGGACGCGATAAATCGAAACGTCCGACGATGGCGGAAAAAGCATCTGTTGCAGATTATGTTATCTTGACGACGGATGATCCGCGCTATGAGGAATTTGACAGTATTACGGGTGATTTGGCAAAAGGTATGAAACATAAAAATTATGCCTGTATCGGTGACCGTGCAGAAGCTGTTAGACATGCGGTAAGTGTTGCAAATCCTGGTGATATAATTATTTTCGCAGGTAAAGGTCATGAGGACTACCAAATTATCGAAAATACGAAATATCCGCATAGTGATGCGAAAATTGCGATTGAAGCTGGAAAGTTAAAATTTGTATAGATTATGCTATAATTTTTTCAAATCCACCGTGTTAACGTAATAGCGTTAGCGGTGGATTTTTTTGGAGGTGACAAAAATGATCCATTCATTTTTACTTAGTATGATTGCGTATTGCACTGTGAGTTTCCCGATTTATTGCATATTGCGAATGTTCTATATGAAAAATAAAACAAGAAGTGCGCGGCGCGAATTGATGATGCTCGTATTTTTCTTTTACAGTGTCAGTATTTTTTCACAAACGATTATCCCAAATTTCCAAATCTCGAATGGACAGATCATTTTTGATACTTCGACCGCATATGTGCGCAGCAATTTCACCCCATTACAAACAATTATGCTGTATTATGACCAATTGAATGGACCATTGGCAAATATCGCATTTTATAATTTGGCTGGCAATATTATTTTATTTATTCCTTTCGGTTTCTTTATTCCGCTGTTATGGAAAAAATTCAGAGGATGGCGCATCATGCATATCGTTGCATTTACCATTCCGTTATTTATTGAGGGAACACAATATTTTATTGGTCGTAGTATTGATGTCGATGATGTATTATTAAATGCAATCGCCGTTGTAATCGGTTTTATGCTCTTCAAAATATTCCGGAGATTACGTAAAATGAGCATGCCAAAGTAAAAAAGGTTGTAACAGATGACTGTTGTCTTTTAAAATAAGAAAGTATGAAAAAAGGAGACGAAATTAATGACTTTAGAACAAGATATATTATCGCGTCGTACATTCGCCATCATCAGTCACCCGGATGCTGGTAAAACGACGATTACAGAAAAGCTACTATTATTCGGTGGTGCGATTCGTGACGCAGGAACAGTAAAGGGGAAGAAGTCAGGAAAGTTTGCGACATCTGACTGGATGGAAATCGAGAAACAGCGTGGGATTTCGGTTACCTCTTCTGTTATGCAGTTCGATTATTCAGACTGCCGTGTAAACATTCTGGATACACCTGGACACCAAGACTTCTCGGAAGATACGTACCGTACGTTAATGGCTGTAGACTCGGCTGTCATGGTAGTCGATGCGGCTAAAGGGATCGAAGCCCAAACATTAAAGCTATTCAAAGTTTGTAAAATGCGTGGTATTCCGATTTTTACATTTATCAACAAGTTGGATCGTCAAGGTAAAGAACCACTAGAGCTTATTGAAGAGTTGGAAGAAGTGCTTGGTATTAATGCATATCCAATGAACTGGCCGATCGGTATGGGTAAAGAATTCCTTGGAATTTACGATCGTTACAACAAACGTATCGAGCAGTTCCGTGTAGAAGAAGGTGACCGCTACTTACCGCTTGATGAAGAAGGGCATTTAGCAGTTGATAACGATATGAAAAAAACATCGTACTATTCACAGGCTATCGACGATATCGAACTTCTGAATGAAGCTGGAAATGAGTATTCGGAAGATAAAATTGCACGTGGTGAATTGACACCGGTGTTCTTCGGTTCGGCATTAACAAACTTCGGTGTTCAAACATTCCTTGATACGTATTTAAAATTTGCACCGATTCCTCAGCCTCGTATTACGGAAGATGAGCAATTTATCGATCCTGTAGATTATGGTGAGTTTTCTGGTTTCATTTTTAAAATTCAAGCAAATATGAACCCTGCACACCGCGACCGTATCGCATTTGTGCGTATCGTATCAGGCAAATTTGAGCGTGGAATGAACATGACACTTTCACGTACAGGTAAATCTTTCAAAGTGACACAGTCAACACAGTTCCTTGCAGATGATCGTGAAACAGTAAATGAAGCTGTTGCCGGTGACATTATTGGTCTGTATGATACAGGTACGTATCAAATTGGGGATACAGTGGTCGGAGGTAAGAAAACATTCAACTTTGAAAAATTACCTCAATTCACACCTGAAATTTTCATGAAAGTTTCGGCGAAAAACGTAATGAAAGGGAAGCAATTCCAAAAAGGCGTTCTGCAATTAGTGCAAGAAGGCGCAATTCAGTATTTCAAAACAATGCATACTGAAGAAGTCATCCTTGGTGCGGTTGGTCAATTACAGTTTGAAGTATTCCAGCACCGAATGATTAACGAATACAATGTAGAAGTAATCATGCAGCCGATTGGCAGCAAAATTGCACGTTGGATTGAGAACGAAGAAGATGTAAAAGATTCTATGCATTCTCAACGTTCTATGCTTGTTAAAGACCGTTTCGATAATAAAGTATTCTTATTCGAAAACGAGTTTGCGATGCGTTGGTTCTCTGAGAAAAACGAAAATATTCAATTATACAGCTTGTTATAATCCAATATTAAAGCCCCGGCGATTTTCTTTGAAAAAATGCCGGGGTTTTTTGCGTTTTGAGAGAAGGTAGGCATCGTGAGCAGGACGTTTATTAAAAGTATTAGGCTGAAAAATAGAAAGGTAAGCGGGAAAATTAGAACTATTCTGAGCGAAAGTAGAATGTTTTTACAGGAATGTGGAACGAAATCGAGAGAAAGTAGAACGCCAGTCTTTAAAAGAGGATATTTCAGGTGAAAAAGTAGAACGATTCACCTGAAAAGTAGAACTCCTCTCCAGCCTCAGCTCTCTGAAATCCATTCATTCTCCCGCATCTATACGGTAAGACCGGTCAAATTTATATTTCCCGTCTTCATATGTCCGTTCAAGAAAATCAATCTCCCCATTATTGTGGAAAACAATGGCTGTCGAGCAGCGAGTGCCGTAATTAGGAAGTTTTACAAATTGTGCTGATAAGGACCGTTCCAGATGGATACCTACACCAGTATTTGGCAATACTTCATCTAGTGCGATTTCGTCATTTGCCAATAGCGAAATTAAGGTGTTCACTTTGACTGCTTCGTTATTTACTGTATGTTCCAGGACGGTCTTCGCTGAATTTACTTTTGGCCATGGTGTATTGAAAGTAGCGTTACTTACACCGTAAATTCCGCTTTCTATAAT
>NZ_JBELZM010000025.1:0-38357 GCF_040273735.1 Solibacillus sp.
AGTAGTTTGAAAGCTCATTTGCTTTGCTAGCGATCCAACTTCGTTAGAAGTTGAAATCTATTGTTTGCTTCATTTAAAAAGCTTGTTTCATTAACGTTGCTTGTTCAGTTTTCAAGGTTCATTGTGCTAGTCGTTTGTGCGACTGTTTTAAATTTTAACAGTGTTGTTTATGTTTGTCAACAACTTTATTAAAATTCATTTTTTCGTTTTGTTGTTTGCGTTTGTTTCGCAGCAACGTGATTAACTATACACCCGATACAAAGGTTTATGCAACCCTTTATTTAAAGAAAAAATTTTCTGATTTTTGCTCTCCGACTTAAATTGAGTTTCTTCCTATTATATATAGAGTAAAGTTGATTTACTTGTCACTCAAAAATAGTTTACTTCTCCTAAAGAAATAACTATTGAATAGCCAATCTCATTTTTCTGCTGATGGTTTTCATAGAATGTTTTTTATAAAATGCAATGGCTTCTTTATTGAACTCCCATACATTTAACTCCACTTCATCAACATTCATTTCTTTTGCCCACTTTAGACAAGCTTCAAATAACAGTGATCCAATTCCGTTCCGTTTTTCTGACTCATCTACACCAAAATCATGAATGTATGCAAATCTCCTCTGAACTAACGAAGGGAAATCAGGAGAAGCTTCTATACTTATAACAGCAAAGCCCATTATTTTATTTTCCTTCCTTGCTATTAATACTGTACTTTGCTCTTGCTCAAGCAATTCCAAATAATATTCTTGTGGCATAACACTCTCCACTTTACGGAATACCGTACTATCCCCCTTTACATGATCGTCTTGACCTTGCCTTACTAAACGATTTACTTCTATATAGTGTTGTTCCTTTGCTTCTTCTATTTTGATAACCATAAACTCTCCCCCTTTAATATTAAGTTCGATTCCCCTATTATATTTTCCTGCAAAATAAAAAAACCAGCCAACAATAGTTGACTGGTAAATGATTTTACATTGATCCGACAGTACCTAAATAAATCAGGAAGAGCACTGCGAAAATATACATAATCGGGTTAACTTCTTTTGCTTTACCTTTTAACACCATCGTTAATGGATAGAATACGAAACCTACCGCAAGACCTGTTGCGATTGATGATGTTAACGGCATCATTAACATTGTGAAGAATGCTGGTACAGCTACTTCGAATTTATTCCACTCGATTTGTCCAAGTGAAGATACCATTAAAATACCTACCACGATTAATGCCGGTGCAGTAACTGCATTTGTTACAACACTTAATACTGGTGATAAGAATAGCGCCAATAAGAAACAGATACCGGTAATGATTGAAGCGAAACCTGTGCGTGCACCTGCTCCAACTCCTGCTGAAGATTCTACATAAGATGTAACTGTTGATGTACCAAAGATTGAACCTGAAATAGAAGCGATTGAATCTGAGATTAATGCTTTACCTGCACGAGGTAATTTATTATTTTTAACAAATCCTGCTTGATTGGCAACAGCCATTAAAGTACCTGCGTTATCAAAGAAGTCTACGAACAAGAATGATAGAATAACCGATACCATTGTTAGCGAGTAGAACTCAGGATCAGTGAAAGCTGAGAATAGTTTACCGAAAGTTGGTTCAACACTTGGTGGTGCTGAAACAATTTGAGATGGTAAATCAACTAACCCAATGACCATACCTACTATTGCAGTAATTGCCATCGCAATAAATACGCCAGCTTTCATTCCACGAACTAAGAAAATTACTGTAAGAAGAATACCAAAAATCGCTAACAATACTTCAGCATCGTGTAAGTTACCTAAACCGACAACTGTCGCCTCACTCGCAACGATAATGCCAGCATTTTTTAAACCGATAAACGAAACGAATAACCCGATACCAGCACCAACGGCAATTTTAAGTTCCATTGGGATGGCGTTGATTAATTTTTCACGTAATCCTGTAACCGTTAATAGTAGGAAAAATACACCTGATACAAATACTGCAGCCAAAGCGTGTTGCCAAGGGCTTCCGTTTGTTAATACAACCGTGTAAGCAAAGAATGCGTTTAAGCCAAGACCTGGCGCTAAAGCTAAAGGATATCTTGCAACAATCCCCATGATGAAACACCCAATTGCTGCTGAAACAGCTGTTGCCACAAATACTGCACCGTAATCCATGCGTAGTGCATCTGGTAGACCTTCAATATCAGATAGCGTTAAAATGCTAGGGTTTACTACTAAAATATAAGCCATTGCCAAGAATGTTGTAAAACCACCTAAAATCTCTCGGCGATAATTAGTTCCAAGTTTATCGAACTCGAAATACTTTTTCATAATGAAACTTTCCTCCGTGTTGTCGTCTTCAACATCTAAAGAACAATTAACCTTAAAAACAAAAAAGACACGCAAAGCATAAATGCCGCATGTCCACGATTTAAGGAAAATAAGTATATTACACTCCAAGTATAGTAGTGTTGTTACTTATTTATAAATCGTAGTCGAATCATTTACGGTGATTCGGTAGAAACTCACGGGCCATATTCCCGACATTATACGACGACGTATTTAATTTACGTTTGTAATATATCATTTCATTTTTTAAATTACAAGCTATTTCCGAACATTTTTTATAAATTTTAATTCATAGTTCGTGAAAACATCCATAAATTAGTCATTTACTTCTGTTCTCATTTCTTTATTTGTTATTATTAAACTTGGAATAAACAAAAACTAATCTTAAGTCTGACTATATTTATACTGAAGCGGGGAATTCATATTGAATGAAATTAAGGTAGTTGTAAAGGGAGTTCTTGTAAAAAACAATAAAATATTGATCGTACAGCGTTCACAAATCGAAACGGTTGGCGCCGGCACATGGGAGACGGTCGGTGGAAATATGCATTTTGGTGAGTCATTTGAAAGTGCACTTAAGAGGGAATTTTCAGAAGAAGTCGGATTGAATATTACTGTAAAAAATCAGTTGTTTTCGACAACATTCCACACGAGTAAAACGCGCCAAATTGTCCTGCTCACTTTCTTATGCGATACAAAAGAGGAGCAAATTACTTTATCCGAAGAGCATCTACACTATTTATGGGCGTCGAAGGATGAACTGCTCACATTATTACCGCCGGAGATTATCGAAGATTTCCACAAGCATAACGTATTCTATTTATTACACTAATAATTAATTTATAGAAAGTTTATAGAAATGTTATATTGCTCCTCTATAGTGAAGTTTGAACAAATAGAGGGGGGATTTTTTTGCAACAACAACGAAAATGGGCAATGCATTTAATTCGCTTTGCGGCTGTTTCAGGTTTCATCGGTGTATTTATCGGATCAATTATGAGCGGTAACATGAACTATGCTTTACGACCAGTCCACGCACACTTTGTGTTGGTAGGATGGTTATCGGTTTTTGCATGGGGGATTTTCTATTATTCAGTACCCGTTCGCAAGCTGATCTTTGTTAAAATCCAAAGTATTCTAGGTATGATCGGTGCTTTTGGTTTATGTATAGGAATGTGGCTGTATTATTTAAACCCGCTGGACACAAATGAAACAATGAACATGGTGTTCTTCATTGTAGGCGGTACTCTTTTACTGCTTGCATTTTTCTTATTTATAATTGTGACATTTTCTGTCACAAAGAAAGAAAATTAATTATATCTGGCTATATAAAAGTAAGTGTATTTCCCTTTAATATGTTAAAATAATAAAAGAAACACAGAACATTAAAGGAGCGGTTTGAATGCCATATTGGTTACATAACACATTATTTGTACTTTTAATAATCGTTACATTCGGATGTGTTACTAGTGGGATCGAGTGGAAAACTCGCGAAAAAGCCACTGTTGAAGAATAATTTAAGCCTAAAATGACTTACTAGAATATAACTAACATATAAAACAAGGAAGCCTGCGTAAAACAGGCTTCCTTTTTTTTATAACTATTTTATAATCCGCGGTTTGTTCGTTTTAACGGATCATTATCCAAATTGTCCAAATCATTTAAATGATTTGTAGTATTAGTCGTATCCTTAATGTCCGCTTCTTCACGGCGAACCGTGTCTGAAACAGTTTCCGTATCTGTTACTTTTCGTTTGCCGACTACGATTTCCTCCGTAACGACATCTTTCTTCGTAACATCCACTTGTTCTTCTGTTACCGGGATATGGATTTTACCCTCTTCTTCATAGGCATGAGTGATTCCGTTATGAAGTTTTCCATTTGCATTAAGTGTTGTGTCCTCATTAACCGGACGTCTTTCTACATAAACCTCCTCATGCTCTACTGGCACTTCGATCGTTTGCTGCTCTTCGACTACATGTTTATCGACTTGCACCTCACCCGTTTGTACACGTTTTTTATCTACTTGCAAGCGTTCTTCATGAAGCGCTAAACGTTCTTCATCAGTTTTTTCATAATCACGCTCATAATGATTATTCAAACCGTAATTTTTAGTACCTTCATCAAAATAAGTACCATAGTCTCTATCTACATACAATAAATATTTCCCTGCCTGCAATTCATCATAATAACGGTTTCGTTCATCCTCAGAGATGCCCATTTGTGTAAAGTGCTGATCGCGTACTAGATCTTCACCCATCATGAATGCTTTAAAGCGGTCCCACCAAGAACCTTCTTTATGATCAGTGTCATAACCATCTGTGTTAGTGCTGTAACCTTTTGAGTTTCGGTACATAGATAGTTGATCGTTGCGATTAGATACGATGTACATATCTTCTTCACCATAGCCTTGTGCACGAAGGCGATCCATTTCTGCCTGTAATTCCGCTTCATTGTCATAAATACCATATAATTTGTTATCACGTGTTTCCATGTTTCATTCCTCCAGTTATTTTGTTAGTTTTTTATACCGTCTGTCTATACTTGATTTGGCATACTATACAATACCTTTTCTCCTAAATAATAAACGTAATGATGATATATTTAACATTCTGTAATAAAAATGAAAGAAAAAGAAACACTGCTATGACAATATTTTATTATTAATAGATTACGTCGAAATTAGAGGCCAAATAAAAAACATAGAAAGATGTTACTCCTCCTACGTTTCCATACAACCTATTTATCGTTTTGTTGCTGTTTCTTTTCCAAATACTGCGCACGCAATTTTTCAAGTTGTTGCTTTTTATCGAATTGGGCAGGCTTGTTTTTTTCATGATACTTCGCAACAGCTGCCTTCCCTTTACTATCCAATTGATATTTCCCCATTTTGTTCACCTACTTTTTTCGCTTTTCCCACCAACGTTCGTACTCTTCGACTGTCAATGGCTTTGAATAATAATAACCTTGTATGATGGGCACTCTCTCCAGGTCCATAATAAACTGAAATTGTTCTTTTGTTTCTACACCTTCTATCAGGACATTTAAACCAAGTGAATAGCACAGATGAATAATCGATTTTAGGATTGATGCGTCTTTTTCGGAATCGGGCACACCATCTATAAATGATTTATCAATCTTAATAGTGGATATCGGTATTTCTTTTAAATAAGATAACGATGATAATCCTGTACCGAAATCATCCAGCGCTACAGACAAGCCCATTTCTCTGAAAGTCCTAACTGCTGATATGGCATTATGAATATCATGAATGACACTTGTTTCTGTAATTTCCAGTTCAATTTTAGACGCTTGAATTTTATACTTAAGCAAACTCTCATTGATTACTCTATTTAAACGCGGCGACGTCAAATACATACCTGGAATATTAATCGATATTTGCGGAAGCTCTATCCCTATATTAGTCCATACGGCTAATTGTTGGCAAACTCTCGCGATTAGCCAATCCGTCACATCTGATATACGATTAGTATTTTCTAAAATCGGTATAAACACCGCCGGAGATATTATACCGAACACCGGATGCTTCCAACGCATAAGCGCCTCTATTCCTACTACACTGTTTTGCTCAGGATGTACTTTTGGCTGATATACGATGAACAGCTCATTTTCATCCAACGCCCGTTGAATATCAAGGCTTAGTTGACGCTCAAAATTAAACGTATGAATTTTAGGATCGTACGTGATAATTTCATGCCCGGATTTTGTCGACGGGGCATGTAATACTGCAATTGTATTGGCAAAATGTTCACCAACCGCCTTTTTTTCATCTGACTGCGAAACAGCAAATACCGCTTCTACCGAAACCATACGTTCATTAATATTAAGCGGACGCTCTAACAAAAGACAAATACACCGCAGTCCATTGATTGTATTTTGCACACTTTCAGCAGGTGCATGTATCACCGTAAAGCGATTAGCTTCCGTTCGATACAATTTCGTCTCCTTGGGCAGATTAGTTTGCATTATTTCCAGCACACTTTTCACAATGGCATCCCCAAAAGAATAGCCATAAGCCAATATATACTTCTCTAAGTTGTTTAAATGGATAATAGCTACCATTTTCGTATCTTTTTTAATACGCTGGTCTTCCGTAAATTGGTTCTGGTTCGGCAATTGCGTCAATGCGTCAAAATTTTTCATACGGTAGTCGACATATCTGTCTAGGCGACTGGCTAAAATTGCAAGCCCAAACAAACTGACAATTCCAATTGTCACAAACAACACGACTTCAATCATATTGGAATCATGGGCATGTACATGGATCAATCCCTCAACATAAAAATCCATTGCTAACATACCTGTATAGTGCATGCTTGTTACAGCGATAGCCATTAAAAAAGCGGCGATAATTTTCGCCAAAAACTTTTCCATTTTAGTATCAGTAATCGAAAAGATGTACAAAGAGGCAAACGATGCAACAATTGCTATCAAAATCGATAAGCTAAATAGTACCGGATTATATACAACCTTTGCATCCATCTCCATTGCAGCCATACCTAGGTAATGCATAAGTGCTATACCGCACCCCATAAAAATACCAGCCCTGATAAATGTTCGAACCTTATTATTGTCGCTATTGGTTAAAAAAAATGCCATATACGATGCAACAATAGCAGGGATGACAGATATAAGTGTCATTACCAAATTATGCTTCATAGGAAGGGATATTACTAACGCACTCATTCCAACATAGTGCATCGACCAAATTCCAAGCCCCATCGCCAGCGAAGCCAGCACTAACCATAAATTTTTATGGAAAAAACCCTTTACATTGATGCGCCGATTAATATAAATCGCTGTATACGATGCACCAAAAGCGATAATGAAGGACAATAGTATTATTAAGGGATCTAATCTCCATTCAATCATATGCATGCTTTCTAGGTCAGGTTTTGTAAACAAAGAAATTCGCTCCCCTTATCTGATTGGTGATTAATATCCCAATTATTCAAGTTAACCTCTATTGCTGCGTCTTGATAAGAAGTGCATGTTGGCTTCATAAATTTTAATACATCCAATTTAAATTGAACAGAACAAAACTTATTCTTTTCCTAAAAAGTTAATCTTTGTGAACAAACTCCTTTTTTGTACATCCGATGCAAACCAGCACAATAAAAGTATGTCCCCCTGTTCTTTTACGTTACCGAAAAATAAAAACCCCCGGAGGTTAGACTTTTTCCTAACTTCCAGGGGCATTATCATTATAAGAATGGCGATTCTGTAAATGTAATAAGGCTACAATGATGTGATATTAGACAATCAGTATTATTCCCACTCGATCGTTGCTGGTGGCTTAGAGGTAATGTCATACAGCACGCGGTTAACGTGCTTCACTTCGTTTACGATACGAACAGAAATCTTCTCCAATACATCGTAAGGGATACGTGCCCAGTCAGATGTCATGCCGTCGATTGATGTAACACCACGGATACCGATTGCGTAATCGTACGTACGGCCATCGCCCATTACACCTACTGAACGGATGTCAGGTAATACAGCGAAGTATTGCCAAATGTCGCGTTCAAGACCAGCTTTTTTGATTTCTTCGCGCAGGATGTAGTCTGCTTCACGAACGATTTCCAGTTTTTCTTCTGTTACTTCACCAAGTACACGGATACCTAAACCAGGACCCGGGAAAGGCTGACGCCATACAACTTCTTCAGGTAAACCTAATTCAAGACCTAAAGCGCGTACTTCGTCTTTGAATAGTGTATTTAATGGTTCGATTAATTCGAACTTCATATCTTCCGGTAAACCACCAACATTGTGGTGTGATTTAATTGTTTGGGCAGTTGCTGTACCAGATTCAATAATATCTGTGTAAAGTGTACCTTGCGCTAAGAAGTCCATATCTTTTAGCTTTGATGATTCTTCATCAAATACGTAAATGAACTCGTTACCGATAATTTTACGTTTTTGTTCAGGGTCAGAAACACCCGCAAGTTTATTCATGAAACGTTCACGAGCATCGATTTTGATCAGTTTCATATCGAAGTCTTCTGTGAAAGTTTTCATAACTTGCTCAACTTCGCCTTTACGGTTTAAGTTGTGGTCCACGAACATACAAGTTAATTGGTCACCGATTGCTTTGTGGATTAGCACTGCTACTACAGATGAATCAACTCCGCCTGATAATGCACAAAGCACTTGCTTGTCTCCAACTTGCTCACGGATTTTCGCTATCTCGATTTCAATGAAGTTTGCCATTGACCAGTCGCCTTTTGCTTCACAAACATTGAATACGAAGTTTTTCAGTAAATCATTTCCGTATACAGAGTGGCGTACTTCCGGGTGGAATTGCACTGCATAAAATTTACGAGAAGCATCAGCCATTGCCGCAATCGAACATGCCGGGCTTGTCGCAATAACTTCAAAACCTTCCGGCACTGCTGTTACATGGTCACCATGGCTCATCCATACAACTTGATCTTTTGGTAATTCCGCAAATAATTTATTATCCGAAGTAATGTTAATTTCAGCTTTTCCGTATTCACGAGTTGCCGCGCCTTCCACTTTACCGCCATTCGTGTGGGCCATTAACTGCATGCCATAA
Source organism: Solibacillus sp. (assembly GCF_040273735.1). Classification (NCBI taxonomy): domain Bacteria; kingdom Bacillati; phylum Bacillota; class Bacilli; order Caryophanales; family Caryophanaceae; genus Solibacillus; species Solibacillus sp. The sequence goes on from NZ_JBELZM010000025.1 coordinate 8,902, forward strand.
CAAATACCTAAAATCGGTAAACCTAATTCAAAAATCGCTGGATCTACATGGAATGCCGATTCATCATATACAGAGTTTGGACCACCTGAGAATACGATACCTACAGCATTCATTTCTTTAATTTCTTCAGCAGTAATAGTATGTGGATGTAATTCCGAAAACACACCAAATTCACGAATACGACGAGTTATTAATTGATTGAACTGACTACCGAAATCAAGAACGACAATCTTTTCTTGCTCTTTTAACAAAGGAGTTGACACTATTTCCACCTCTTCTAATTTTTTGCGGCCTATATTAAGAAAAAAAACGCGTAAGAAAATAATTTCTACGCGTTCATATTTCATCTCTTCTTCAAGTGGGTATACCTATCCCTTATAAGGATATAGTGAGACCCACCGTCATAGATAAGTTATTTAGGGTAACTTAGTAGAAACATCTGGACCATATTACCAGACTTATATGAAGGCACAATACTATTTATTTTTCTAAATTTTACTCTTTAGTCGAATTAAAATCAACCACTCGTACGATTGATTAAATATTCCCAAATTTCTTTCATTTCAGTCGTATTCATTTGATCGGTCTTTTTCGCATAAATAAGACGTTCATAAAACGCCGTCAATTCACTCATTTTCGTCGTATCCAACTGTCGATCGACACGCATTGCAAACTGTTGCAGCGTTTCATCTTGCCCTCTTTTTAAGTGAATACGCTCCAGTTGTTTCAACAATACAAAGTAAGCTTCTTCAAATGACGCCGCTTTGTCCAATTTTGAACGGTTCATTTGGACAGCCAGTTTCGGTTGCCATTTCCCGCGTTTTTTCCAGGCAATAGTTATCCCAATCACAACAAGTGCCAGTAATCCGTACAGCACCCATTTAAATTTTGACCAGTCAATTCCACTTGTACCGTTAGTTGACTGCTTTGTTGTATCTTTCTCTTCCAACTCCGGCTGCGGTGCTTCCGGTTCTTCCATTTCAGGTAACTGCTCTTCTTCCGGAGCTTCGAAATCCACATCATAGTTGATATTCATCGGATTGCTAAAGCCAATTGTCGGCTCAAACGGCATCCAGCCAATGCCGTCAATATATGCTTCCACCCATGAATGGGCATCGTTATTTGTCACTTGATACGTAAACATCCCGTCTTGTGAAGCAATCCGTTCTCCGCTTGAAAAACCTTTTACCCAACGCGCCTGAATTCCTATCGAACGCAGCATGACAACCATTGACGTAGAGAAGTTATCACAATAGCCAAGCCTTGTTTCAAACAAGAACTGGTCTACATAATCTTGATCCGCTGATGGAACTTGCACATTTGTCGTTTCATATTGAAAGCCACTACGCGCAAAATAACCTTCAATCGCACGTGCCTTATCATATACACTCTCATACATATCGGTAATTTCAAGAGCTAAATCGGTTACACGCTGCGGTAAATTATCAGGGAGCTGTAAATAACGCGGATTACTTCCTGTTGAGGATAATGTTTCTTTCAGGGCTACGTAACTATATTCCGGCTGCTGAAATGTCATTTCGTATGATGCAGGCGCTATAACGTCACTATTGATAAGCGGCAAAATTTTCTCATTGCCTGTATTATATCTTAACCCAGTATGCATCCCGTTTAAATCATAAGAAGTAATTCCATATGCTTGTAATAGAAACATATATTCTTCATTTATAGCCTGCACTTCCACCGACTGGGGTTCTTTACTTCCAGGTATGATTGAAAGCGGCAGCGGATCTGATAACTGAAGCGTTTGCTGCACTGTCTCATCACTCGATTGCTCCCAACCTTTAGACGTATAAACATCCTTCGTCTCCACACGCCAATATTGACGGATCGGTGTTTTTATTTCATAGACAAGCGTACTGTCACCTGCGAACGGTCCGCCCAGTCGTTCATCATTTTCCCCATAGCCAACTGTTGCAACCGACTGACTCCCATTACCTCCAATACCCGCAATACTTTTTACATACGGTACCGGATCCGACCATTGAGGCTCTGCTTTCGGCATGAGTGTTGCAACAATACCTGCCATCATGACAAAAATAATAATCGGGGCTGCATACTTCAAGTAGTTCATCCAGTCTTTTTGCATTTCCGCTGCCTGCATAAGTCTTTTTATAAACAGCAAAGATGTAAGCACAAGACCTAACAACATTACTTTTATAATCGCCGCTGTGCCATCGTATTCTGTAAAAGTATCAAGTGTCCCGATGAAAAATACTGTAAGCAGCAGGAAATAGTAAATACTATAGCGCACACTTACCCAATGCTGAATTAAATAAATCAGCATCCAAATCAATATGAAAAACAGACTTGTCCGGAATGGATCACTTACATAAATCCACTCTCCCGCAAGCAGCATATCCAAATTATATTTCAGTTCTCCTGATATAAATTGCATCGTCGTCAATGCCTCATCTTTATACACACTGACAATAAACCATGTTATGTACGTCAGTTTAATGAGCCAGTTAATTATAAAAGGCAGTGAAAAGACACCGAGAACTAAACAAATTCCTATGAACAATACAAACTGCGTAAAGTAGCCGGTGTTCGTCAACTCTATAACCGGCACTAGCCATTCTCGTAAAATCAGGAAAACAATAAAATAAAAAATCGCAAGTTCTATTTTTTCGGCTGTGCTGCGTCTCATGCGTGCTTCACCTCCGAATACGTTCGCTGTAACTCGTCCATCTCGATATAATGCACTTCATTATTTTGGCTTATATGCGGAACCGGATCTTTTTGGTCACTTACAACAAAGCATATAATTTTGCGTGCATATTTCGTTCCGGCATTCAGTACTTCTTGCAATGCCGGAGTCATTTCACCTGTTATGATGACAACAACAGAGCGGCTCATCATTTTTTGTTCTTCAAAAAACAGACGTTCGACACCAAACTGCGCATCCGGCTCGACTGTCACCAAATGCTGCAGCACCTTTTCATATTGTTTGCCCGTTTTAATTATCGGCATAAAATAACGGTCAACCCCAACACTTAAAAATGAAACATCGCCCTGTTTTTTTACAATTTTATTTATATAAGACGCCGTGTAATCGACTACATCATCGAAGTTCTTCTGTACTGCACGATCGATTAGCACAAATGTATTTTGTGATTTTTGATCTTCAAATTCCTTTGTGCGCAGTTCTCCATTTTTCGCAAAGGATTTCCAGTGAATCCAGGAAAATCGGTCGCCTGGTACATATTCGCGGACCCCTGTCGCAACCGTTGTATCCTTGATCAAAGAATAGCGGGATTGACTTGTCCCCTGGTCATATTGCATTCCGATCGGCAATAATTTGACATCAGATACTTTCGGATATACTAAAAATAGCTGCGGGTGATTTATTACCACATTCCTTATTGTCCATCCGAAAAAGTCCGTACATGTAAACAGCAATCCTCTAAAATGATGCTCTCCGCGTTTTAACTCCTTTAATTCATAAGTCCACTTAAACTCGCGTTTCCACCCTACTAAAAATAGTTTCGTTACATTTCCGTTCGGTTTTTCAAAATGTTCTTCCCTCATCGGCAGTTCTCGGACCATCATGAAAACAAACGGAAACCAGCTCGTATTCCGGAATGTTACAGTAACTTGTACATTGCTCCCACGTTCAATTCGTTCCTTAGATAAAGTACGGGATATTTCTTTAAAACGAATCGGTATAATCGCCAGTAAAATTGAATAGACCAAAAACGGTAGAATCGTGAAGAAAACAAACCAGCTTACAAAGCCCCCTTGGAACATTGCATAGCAATACGTAATAATGAGCAACGAAACAACGGTAATTAAACGCCCGCCATGCTTCAGAAACTGCTTAATTCCTTTCATTACGGTATATACCTTTTCACAGGAACATGGACATAACGCAGAACACTTTCAATCACTCGTTCTTCCGTAATTCCTTCATAGCGTGTTTCTGGTTTTAAAATAATTCGGTGGCCGAAAACGAATTTCGCTAAATATTGAATATCATCCGGGATGACATAGTCTCTCCCCTTCATAAAGGCGTAGCTTTGCGCGGCACGCATTAATGCGATGGAAGCACGGGGACTTACACCCAAATACACATTTTCATGATGACGTGTATGCTGTGCGATCGACACGATATATTCTTTAATATTATTTTCTACATGAACTTGCTTTACTTGTTCTCTTAAATCGTTCAACTGCTCAATTGTCAATACTGGGAAAAGGTCATCAATCGGAACCGATCTTTCGGCACGATTTAACACTTCGATTTCTTCTTCCTTTGTTGGATAGCCCATTTTTATTTTCAGTAAAAAGCGGTCCAGCTGCGCTTCCGGAAGCGGGTATGTCCCTTCATATTCAATCGGGTTTTGTGTTGCCATTACAAAGAAAGGTTTCGGCAGTTGAATTGTTTCACCGTCTACCGTAATTGACCCCTCTTCCATGCTTTCCAACAAAGCAGCCTGTGTTTTTGGTGAAGTACGGTTAATTTCATCCGCTAATACAATATTGCCGACTATCGGCCCCGGACGGAACTCAAACTGCAATGTTTTCGGATTATATATAGAAACGCCTATTACATCAGATGGTAATAAATCCGGTGTAAATTGAATACGTTTAAAGCTTGCACCTAAAGACTTTGAAAGCGCACGTACCATCATTGTTTTCCCAACTCCTGGAACATCTTCCAGTAATACATGCCCTCCTGCTAATAGCGAAACAATACTTAGCTCGGCAATCTCTCTTTTACCTATCATAACTTTTTCAATATTTCTGATTATTCCTTCGATCTGTTCATTCATGAATAGTCCTCCCACCTGAAATCGTTGTACCTTTGGCATGTAGTTTAAGCATAACGAAAACAAAATGCGAGCACAACTAGTTTTCCTTAAAAATGGAAAATCACCCCACTTCATCAAAATGAAGTAAGGTGATTTATCATGATCAAAAGTGTATTATCGTTTCCAGAAATCATCGAAAATTGTAATCGGCATATTTCGTTTATGCATGGAGCGCAAATAATGTCCTTCAAGTTTTTCACGTGCCTGCTCGGGTATTTCCTTGCCTTCCAAATAATCATCAATTTGCTCGTACGTAACACCAAGTGCTACTTCATCCGGCAATGCAGGGCGGTTTTCCTCTAGATCTGCAGTCGGAATTTTTTCATATAAATGTACAGGACAGTTTAAATGTTTTAAAATCGCCCGACCTTGGCGTTTATTTAAACGGAAAATCGGCATTAAATCCGTACCACCATCGCCATACTTTGTATAAAAGCCTGTTACGGCTTCTGCAGCATGATCCGTGCCAAGTACGACACCGTCATTTGATGCTGCAATCGAATATTGTACTTTCATTCGTTCACGTGCTTTTTCATTTCCTTTTGCGAAATCACTCAACGTGATTCCTGCTTCCAAAAGTGCTTCTACACTTGCATCTACAGCATTTTTAATATTAACTGTATACACTTCTGTAGGCTGAATGAAGTCTAGTGCATCTTGGCAATCTTTTTCATCGAATTGTTTGCCATAAGGTAATCTTACCGCCCAAAACGAATAAATAGATGCCCCCGCTTCTTCATTTAGTTCATCGACAGCCATTTGAGCAAGCTTACCCGTTAACGTTGAGTCTTGCCCACCGCTAATACCGAGCACAAATCCTTTTAAGAAAGGATGATGTTTTGTGTATTCCTTTAAAAAATCAATAGACTTACGGATTTCCTGTTCTACATCGATTGTCGGCTGTACTTTTAACTCTTCAATAATTTGTTTTTGCAACATAGACAATGTCCTCACTCCTTATCGTTCTTCGAGTTCTGTTACCATATCGCGCACTTCCTGGATATTGCGCATTTTATTATCCCAACATTTTTGACTTAAATCGACCGGATATTCCTCTGGATTTAACGAACGTTTATATTCATCCCAAAGCAATTCCAAGTTGTCGAACGCATATTGACGAATCTCCATTAATGTAGGATTTTCATAAACAATTTCACCTTTATCAATCACTTTTCGGTGCAACTCCTTCGCCTCAAAGTTCGTTACGAATTTGGAGATAAATGTATGCACCGGATGGAACATTTTAATTCGTTCTTCGGCAGCAGGGTTTTCATCAGCCATGGCGATGTAATCCCCTTCTGATTTCCCGCTTTTCTTATTGATAATTCGGTAAACTCTTTTTAAACCAGGTGTCGTTACTTTTTCGGCATTAGCTGAAATTTTGATCGTATCTTCCATTTCACCATGATCATTTTCAATGGAAACCATTTTATAGACAGCACCTAGAGCAGGCTGGTCATATGCAGTAATGAGTTTTGTACCAATTCCCCACATGTCCACTCGGGCACCTTGCGCCTTTAAGTTTAAGATCGTATACTCATCCAAGTCATTTGAAACGATAATTTTCGCATCCGGGAAACCTGCTTCATCAAGCATACGGCGTGATTCCTTTGAAAGGAAGGCAATATCTCCGCTGTCTAAACGAATTCCGATAAAGTTAATTTTATCACCAAGTTCTTTCGCTACTCGGATTGCTGTAGGAACACCTGACTTTAATGTATTGTACGTATCAACTAAAAACACACAGTCTTTATGACGCTTTGCATAGGAATGGAATGCATCATAATCGTTTTTATATGCCTGAACCAATGCATGTGCATGTGTACCCGATACAGGGATATTAAACAGCTTCCCTGCTCTTACGTTTGAAGTAGATTCAAAACCGCCAATTACTGCGGCACGAGCTCCCCAAACAGCTGCGTCCATTTCTTGCGCGCGGCGTGTACCGAACTCCATCGCAATTTCCTTTTGAACAACTTGCTTAATACGGCTCGCTTTTGTCGCAATCAGCGTTTGGTAGTTTACGATGTTCAATAGCGCTGTTTCAATCAGCTGTGCTTCCACTAGCGGCGCTTCAATTCTCACAATCGGTTCATTCGCGAAAACAAGTTCCCCTTCCTCCATCGAATACACGGAACCCGTAAAACGAATCGTTTTTAAGTATTCGATAAAATCCTCTTTATAATGAAGTTCATCTCGTAAATATGCGATATCGGTTTCACTGAATCGAAATTTTTTTAAATAATTCAGCATGCGCTCCAATCCGGCAAAAATTGCATAGCCGTTCCCGAACGGCAATTGTCTGAAATACAACTCAAATATAGCTTTCCGGTTGTGCATGCCGTCTGCCCAATAGCTTTCCGCCATATTAATTTGATATAAATCGGTATGCAAAGCAAAACTATCATCTACATACTTTTCGTTCATCGTAAGTTCCCTTCTTCCAAAACATAATTTAGTCATAGTATACACCATCTTCAATTAATTCGAAGTATGAAGATTCTTTCTTCCATGTTACATACTTTTACATGGCAGTTAATTTTGCTCTGTTGATAATATAGTTTTCCCTAATTGACTAAATAAAAAACGTTTCGAAATTTTTGTCAGGACGTATACTTCCTGAATTTCACCTGTTCAATAAGACCTGCTCACCCTCCCTATTTTACATTATCTAACAATTAGATTAAACCAATCGAAAATACATGTTAATTTTCCTAACATTAGTTATTGATTTATCCGAAAATTCAATTTATCATGTTAGTTAACATAACACAAGGAGTTGTTGAGCATGAAAAAAATTGAAGCGATAATTCGACCTGAGGTGTTTGCACAAGTTCGAGAGGGGTTAGCTCTTGAAGGAATTGATGGATTAAGTATTTCCGAGATTGCCGGAGCTGGGCGACAAGAAGGTAAGATCGGATTGTTTCGCGGAAACTCTTTCTCAATGGAATTTTCGCAAAAGCTCAAGCTCGAAATGGTTGTTGACAACGCAAAAGTTCAACCGATCATTGATGTATTATTGCGTGAAGCTTCTACAGGTGAAGTTGGTGACGGTAAGATCTTTATTTACCCTGTAGAGCAGGCGATTCGTATACGCACAAAAGAGCTTGGCTCTATTGCAATTGACTAAAAATATTCCTAAAAGGAGGAGTTTTTAATGACGAATGAAGCATTGGAATTATCGATTAACTTAGTTTGGGTAATGCTTGGGGCGTTTTTCGTATTCTTCATGCATGCGGGGTTCGCGATGGTAGAAGCAGGGTTTACACGCTCTAAAAATGCCGTCAATATTTTAATGAAAAACATTTTAACAATTTCAATCGGGGGTCTTGTCTACTTCGCAGTCGGATACGCCATTATGTTCGGTGAAAGTTCAGGCGGATTGATCGGCTCTTCCGGTTTTGCATTAAGCGGTGTAGATGACATTGCATTTTTCGTATTCCAGGCAATGTTTGCTGCAACATGTGCAACGATCATTTCAGGTGCTGTTGCTGAACGTACAAATATTATGGCCTACATCGCATTGGTCATTATTATGACAGCTATTATTTATCCGGTTGTCGGCCATTGGGTATGGCAAGGTGATGGCTGGTTAACTTCTTTAGGCTTCGTCGATTTTGCCGGCTCAACTGTTGTACATTTAACTGGTGCTGTTGGAGCTCTAGTTGTCGCAGCAATCGTTGGTCCTCGTGTCGGTAAATATGCTAAAGGTGTTGTAAACGTTATTCCTGGTCATTCCATCCCACTTGGCGCATTAGGTGTTTTCATCCTTTGGCTAGGTTGGTATGGCTTTAATGGTGCATCAACATTGGCTGCCGATCCTGCATTAGTTCCTGGCGTTATTGCAAATACTTTCTTATCTGCATCTGCTGGTGTAATTGCTACTGCATTTTATACACGTCTTCGTTATGGCTTTATCGATGGTTCTTTAACACTAAACGGTGCTTTAGCTGGTTTAGTTAGCATTACTGCCGGTGCTGCTAACTTAAGCATTGTCGGGTCTATTATTGCGGGTGCTGTTGGTGGCGTTGTATTAGTAGAGGCGGTCCGCTTTATTGAACATAAACTAAAAGTGGATGATCCTGTTGGTGCTGTTGCTGTACACGGTGTAGCTGGTATTTGGGGAACGTTAGCAGTTGGATTATTCGATACTGCTGGTGGCGGTCTATTTTACGGCGGTGGTGCTGAATTACTAGGCGTGCAGGCATTAGGTGTTGTCGCAGTAATTGCTTGGACTGCAAGTACTGTTGCCATTGCAACATATATTATTAAAGCATTTATCCCTCTACGTGTTACACATGAAGAAGAAGTCCAAGGTTTGGATATTGCAGAACATGGCGCATACGCTTATGAAATGCAGGAAACTTTTAGAGGTCTTACAAAATCAAATGACAGTTTTGCTCAACGTCTAACGAACTTAGGAAAAGTTCCTGCTCCTTCTAACGTACAAGACAGCGGGTCTAAAACTAAAACCGGGTTCCCGAATTCTTTAAGCTCTACAAAGAGCTAAAAGCGAAATGTGTGCCCCTTCCCCCACACATTTTCGAACCATTCTTTCAATACATTATGAACTGAACAAGGAGCTGTTCTGAAGAATTTTTCAGACAGCTCCTTGTTATTTTGCTTTCTTTACTCAATAGGATTATCCTAATATATAGAAATTGATAGTGAAGGAGCAACATATGATAGAACAAGCTATTCACTTTAACAATGTGGCGTTTGAAGTGAATCAATCAACAATTATCCATCCTTTAACCTCCAGTTTTTTTAAAGGGAAAATTACAACTTTAATCGGTCCTTCCGGTGCCGGAAAGACAACACTGCTCAAACTTTGCAATGGGCTCATTTCTGCAACATCCGGTACGATTTTTATTAACGGACAACCAATGCATTCATATGAACCAACTGCTTTAAGAAGAATGGTCGGTATTGCACTTCAATCTGCTCCAATTTTAAAATCAACTGTAAATGAAAATTTAGCATTACCAAGAAAGCTGCAACATCAGGAACTCTCCAAAGAAGAAGCTTGCCAATATTTAAACGATGTCGGATTAGATGAAGATTTCCTTATGCGTGAGGCCAATGATCTATCCGGGGGACAAAAACAAAAACTGTCCATTGCACGAACATTAGTCAACAAATCGGACATTTTGCTTCTTGATGAAATTACATCGGCACTTGATCCCAAATCAGTTCGGGAAATTGAGCAATTGATTGTTGAGCTTAACAGAAGGTTTGGAACGACCATTATTTGGATTACCCATAATATCGAACAAGCCAAAAAACTTGGGCACTTTACTTGGCTCTTAAAAAATGGGGAGCTGATCGAGGCATCGGAAACAGAAAAGTTCTTTACCTCTACAAACCCTGTAGTCCAACAATTTTTGGTAAGGGGGGATGATGTGTGAGCTATACTTCGCTATCGCTGACATTAATATTTGTGCTGATTCCTTTTATTTTATCGAAAACATTGAAACTCGGCCTCGAGCGTGACACAATCATCGCAACTGTGCGTTCTGTAATACAGCTGCTTGCCGTTGGGTATTTGCTTCATTTTATATTCGAATCGGAAAGTATGCTCTATATGGTTTTGATGATTTCGCTAATTATTTTAGCTGCTACGTTAAATGCGCGTAAAAAAGGGGAAAACATTCGAGGTATCACTTGGAAATTAATCATTACCTTTATGACGGTCGAAGCTGTCGTTATGGGGGTTTTGCTCGGCCTGCAAATCATGCCGGCTACACCAAATTACATCATTCCGATCAGCGGTATGATGATAGGCAATTCAATGGTATTATCCATCCTATTTTTAAATCGCTTTAAATCGGAAGTCGAGGCAAATGAGCACTTAATAGAGCTTATTTTGTCACTTGGCGGTACACCAAAACAGGCCATTCATCAGCAACTGATGAATGCGATTAAAGCAAGTATGATTCCTACAATCGAATCGCAAAAAACAATCGGTCTTGTACAACTGCCCGGCATCATGAGCGGACAAATTATCGGCGGTTCCAGTCCAATTGAAGCCGTACAGTTTCAAATACTGATTATATTCGCCCTTTTGACATGCGCAACGCTCTCATCTACTATTTTAGGCTTTTTAGTGTATCCTACATTATTTAATAATCGCATGCAGAAAATTAAAATGGGTGTGAATTAAGGCGATTGTTCGTAATCTACGAAAATAGCGCTATGGTATAATTTTAGAAAATGACGAATTTTAAGGAGATGTTTTTATGGCATTACGTGATTTTTTCATTTCATTATCAGAAAACCAAACTCTTAACAATGCAGCGCAGCAATACGGTTTAAAGTTGGGTGCACAAAGCGTTGTTGCAGGAACAACTATCGAAGAAGTAATCGAAAGTATTCGTAAATTAAATGAGCAAGGGATTTCTTGCACTGTTGATAATTTAGGCGAATACGTTACTGATGAATCAGAAGCAACGCAAGCGAAAGAAGAAATTTTAGCTATGATTGAAGCCATTCAGGTTGAAGAATTGGATGCACACATTTCCTTAAAGCCTTCACAGCTAGGTTTGGATATTGACATCGACTTCTGCTACGACAATTTATATGAAATTGTGGAACGTGCCCATGAATACGGAATTTTCGTCAATTTTGATATGGAAGATTATAAGCGACTTCAGCCGTCATTCGATATGCTGGAAGAACTTGCAAAATCATTCGATAATGTAGGAACAGTCATTCAAGCATACTTCCACCGCGCAAAGGACGATATTGAAAACTTTAAGGATTTCCGTCTGCGGGTTGTAAAGGGTGCCTATAAAGAATCGGAAGAAGTAGCTTACCAGGATAAACTTGATATTGATATTAACTTTATCGAGCTGATTGAATACCATTTGGCGCACGGACACTTTACATCGATTGCCACACATGACCACAATATTATTAAGCATGTAAAGTATTACGTTGAGCAATATGATATTCCGAAAGAAAAATTTGAGTTCCAAATGCTTTATGGCTTCCGTAAAGACTTGCAGCTGGAACTTGCACGCGAAGGCTATCAAGTATGTGTATATGTACCATACGGCAAAGACTGGTATGGCTATTTCATGCGCCGCTTAGCAGAACGTCCACAAAACATCAGTCTAGTCACTAAACAAGTGTTCAATAAAAAGACAAACACTTTACTGGCAGTAGCAGCAGGTGCATACCTTCTAGGGCGATTAACGAAAAAGAAATAAAGGTTTACCTCAATTAGAAACCCCCTCATTTTGTCTGTGAACAAAATGAGGGGGTTTATTTAGTACTTAATTAATTCCAGGTCTTTTTCGATCACATCTTCTTTTTATTCCAGCCCTTTTCTTTGAAGCGTGCTATTGCTTCAATTCGGTTGCCGACACCCAGCTTATCTAGTATGACAGAAATGTAGTTACGTACCGTACCTGCCGATAGATAGAGCTCTGCGGCAATTTCCTTTGTCGTTTTCCCTTCCGCAACAAGTTCCAGCACTTGGCTTTCCCGTTCCGTGAGCGGATTTTCACTATCGTCTTCATACACAAAATCCACTAGCTCCGGCGCGTAAATGCGACGCCCATCCATAATGATCCGTATGGAATTGACAAGCTCCTCAATCGGGCTGTCCTTCAACAAATACCCGCGAACTCCCGCTTTTCTTGCACGTTCAAAATAACCTGGCCGCGCAAACGTCGTTAAAATAATAATTTTACATTCGCTGCCTCTTAACTCTTCGGCAGCATCCAACCCCGTTCTGATCGGCATTTCTATATCCATAATACAAATGTCCGGATTCAATTCTGTTACCATTTCAATTGCTTCTTCTCCGTTTTTGGCAAGGCCGACTACTTCCATATCCTCTTCCATGCTGAGCAATGATTTCATCGCCCCAAGCAGCATACCTTGATCTTCAGCAATTACAATTCGAATCATTTTATGTTCTCTCCCTTTTGATGCGTGATCGCCAACGGTATTTTCAGCACGACCGTCGTCCCTTCATCGCTCTCTATTTCAAGTGAACCATTGATAAAACCAATACGCTCCTGCATCCCTTTTAAACCACTTCCACCAAGTAATGTATCGGAGCGTTCAAAGCCAACTCCATTATCTTGAATCGTCATTTTGAATTCATCATCACTTTGATAAAAGCTAATACGGCAAATCGTTGCTTTACTATGTTTGACGATATTTGTAACTGCTTCTTTCAGGCACATACTAATAACATTTTCAGCCAAAATAGGCATTTTGATTTCACTTTTATCTCCATTTAACCGCAGTTTAATCTGTGCAGCTTTTAATATTTGTTCTACACGATAAAGCTCTTCTTCCACCCTCACAGCGCGCATATCAGCTACAAGCTCACGTACTTCCTTTAACGCGACGCTCGCGGTTTGACGAATATCCTTTATTTCTAAAATGGCTTGTTCCGGGTTTTTTTCAACAAGTCGTGCTGCCAAATCACTTTTTAAACCAATCATGGAAAGTTTTTGACCAAGTGTATCGTGTAAATCACGTGCAATACGCTGGCGTTCTTCAAACACCGTCAATTCAGAAATACGTTCCCGCGCCGTTTCCAGCTCGCCTTCCAAGTTTTCCCGTCTCGTTCTTGAAAACAGCGTAAACGGCAACAGCACAACACCGAGCATATTAATAATAATGAATGGTGTTTGCGATAAAAATAAGTCAAGGAAGATGAAATAACCCCCGACAATCGAAAGTACAGTGAAGCCTATATGTAAGCCATACATAATATAAAATCCAACCGGCTGTTTAATATTGCCGATGAAAAATGCGGTAAACAATGCCAAATATACGTAGCCAAAGACAAGTGTCATTGCGATATTCAGCAACATTTGAAAACTGATCCACATATATTTCAGCCCAGGTCTAGCACTGAATGAAAAATAATGACATAAGAAATAACTTAAAATTAAAGTGATCCCTAAAATAATCTGCCATAATGCGAACGATTGTATAATGAAGAAAAATGGCATAATACAAAAGATTATCCATATATAAATACTCAACATCGGACTTTTTGGGATGATACTATACCATGTTTGCATAATTGCCTCGATTCTCTTTTTACCTATATTCTATAATAAAACAGGTACCTCAAGCTATAAATTGAGGTACCTTAATTTTTGTATAAAGTTAGTTCGCAACAGTTCGGTTACGCGTTGCCTCAAGTTCTGCCGCTTCTTTAAATGTAATAAAGCGATAGTTGTCGGCATCATATAATTTGTAGCGAATCGATTCAAAGCTTGTCTTTAATGTAATCGTTGTTGCCTGTTGAAGAGGCTTGATCGACTCATGTGCATCTTCCAGCTTATAGTTCGGAACACGTGGTGATAAATGGTGCACGTGGTGGAATCCGATATTACCAGTAATCCACTGAAGTACTTTCGGTAATTTGTAGTATGAGCTTCCTTCTACCGCAGCTTTTACATAATCCCACTCCGAATCGACTTCAAAGTACGAATCTTCGTAAGTGTGCTGAATATAGAACAGCCAGATTCCTAATGAACCTGCAACAAACAATGTTAAACCATGCACTAATAAGAAAGTAGACCAACCAAATATTAAAATGAGGGTTGTACAAATAATCAATAATGCGATGTTATTGAAATAAGTGTTTAAGCGCTCTTTACGCTTTGCATCTTTACGATTGAAACGATTCAGTATAAGTACCATAAATAGTGGCCCTAAACCAAACATGACAATCGGGTTACGGTATAGACGATAACCTAAACGGCCTAATTTAGACTTTTCCAAGTATTCATCAACAGTAAGCATATCGATATCGCCAATCCCGCGCTTATCCAAATTTGAACTTGTCGCGTGGTGAATCGTATGCTCACGCTTCCACTTCTCATATGGGAACGATGTCACAATACCTGTAATATTTCCGATAATGGCATTCGCCTTTTTGCTTTTAAAGAATGAACCGTGTGTACAGTCATGGAAAATAATAAATGCACGAATAACAAATCCTGAAGCCAGGATACTACATAACGCCGTATACCACGGAGAGAACTGGAGCAATACATAACCCGCCCCCCAAATTAATACAAGCGGTACAAGCGTATTTAATATTTGTTGAATACTAAGTCGCGTTTCTGATTTTGCGAACGGTGCAACATCTTTTCTCAGTTGCTTTGTTTTATCTGCATGTGTGCTTACCATGTGTCGATCCCTCTTTCCACAAAAATTGTTAATATCATCATATAAAAAGAGAGAACATGATAAAACGCTCAAACATCACATATTTTTTATGACAGATGTCATATGACCTGGTATCAACTAGTATTCTCTTTAATTTTCCTTTGGAATTTTCGGACCATCCAAATCTAATTGGTAAAACACTAAATCCAGCCACTTCCCGAATTTATAACCCGCATTGCGGACTGTTCCGCTATATAGAAATCCGAACTTCTCATGAATCTTAATGCTGGCGATATTTTCTTTATCAATACAACCAACCATCGTCTTTATACCTTTTGTATTTGCTTCTTCTATTATTGCGTGCATCAGTTTACTTGCAATCCCTTTTTTATAATGTTTTTTATGCACGTATACCGAATGTTCTACTGTATATCGGTTTGCTGGATAATCGCGGAAACTTCCGTATGTTGCATACCCTGCTATGTCTCCATCTTCATCAAATACGAATAGCGGGTAACCTGAAGCCTGCTTCTGTTCAAACCATCGCAAACGATCTTCTAATGTTTGTTCCTTGTACATGTAGATCGCTGTGGAGTTTCGGATATTATCATTAAATATTTCCAAAATTGTCGGTATATCTTCTTTTGTTGCGCGTCGAATCATCAGTTTTCCTCCTAAAGGTCGCAAAACCGCCTTACCTCAAAAAAGGTAAAGCGGTATTTTTGAATCAATTATACATTAAAATAGCGTGCATCCGGGTGAGCAAACACAATTGCCGATACACTTGCTTCCGGTTCCATCATAAAGCCTTCCGTTAAATGTACACCAATTTTTTCGGGTTTCAATAAAGAGAACAGTTTCTCCTGGTCTTCCAGATTCGGACACGCCGGATAGCCAAAGCTGAATCGTTGCCCTTGGTATTTCGCTGCAAATCGGTCACGCATTGTAAAGTCCGTTGCATCCGGGAAGCCCCATTGGTCACGAATTTCCTGGTGAATACGCTCCGCAAATCCTTCCGCAAGTTCAAGTGCAGTTGCTTGTAATGCATGGCTCTCCAAGAACTTACCTGCTTGTTTCAGTTCATTTGCTTTCTCACTTACCCCTTTACCTGCCGTTACGACCATTAACGCAATATAGTCCATTTCTCCACTATCAACCGGCTTTAAATAATCCGATAAACATAAAAATGGTGCTACTTGCTGGCGCGGGAATGTAAAGCGTTTGATTTCCGTCTTTGCATCTTCCGGACTGTACACGACTACATCATCGCCATCGGATTGTGCTGGGAAGAATTGATACATTCCTGAAGCACTCAATCCGCCGCTTGTTAAATAACCATTCACCAAATCATTTAATAAAACTGCGCGGTCATCCTGATCTTCAAGCAATTGCTCCAAGTTACCTTTTAGACCTAAATGATGCCCGATCAATGTACGCATATTCACATACGGATGTAAATGAGCTACCGAATAATCCGGCTTAATATGCGGCACTAAATCTTTTGGCTTCCAAACAGCAGCATCTCCCACCGTTCGAACCGGCTTTTCGAGTACTGCCACTGCCGGACGTGCTGCACGCTTCGCATCCGATTCCAATCGTTTTACTCGTGCATCACGTAATTCTTCAATTAATACTTCACGCTCGTTTGTATTCATTAAGCGATTCGCCTGTTCCAAACCTTGCATTGCATCTTTTGAATAGATTACCGGTCCATCATACTGATCGGCAATTTTCGTTTCAGTAAAGCGACGTGACAATGCCGCGCCTCCTACTAATATCGGAATATCAATACCGGCTTCTTTAAAGTCTTGTGCCGTAATGACCATTTGCTGAGCCGATTTTACAAGTAAACCTGACAATCCGATAAAGTCGGGTTTTTCTCTTCGAATTGTTTCAATCAGCTGGGCAGGTGTTACTTTAATTCCTAAATCTACAACACGATAGCCGTTATTGCTTAAAATAATGTCGACCAGGTTTTTCCCGATATCATGAACATCGCCTTTTACTGTCGCTAAAACCATTGTCCCTTTATTGGCACTCGTATCGCCCTTCTCCATAAACTGCTCTAGATGAGCGACCGCTGCTTTCATGACACCGGCACTTTGTAGCACTTCCGCTACAATCAACTGGTTTTCGTTAAACAGTTTGCCGACTTCCGCCATCCCTGCCATTAACGGTCCATTAATAATATCAAGCGGTGTATCGAACTTTTCGAGTGCTGCATTTAAATCTTCAATTAACCCTTCCTTCGTACCTTCCAATATGTAGTACGCAAGACGTTCTTCCACTGTCGCCGGTAATTCTTTTACGACTGCATCTTTCTTTTTATCACGGTAAAAGTCGGTAAATACAGCGAGTGTTTCATCATTTGTATTGAAGATTAAATCGTTCGCCAGCTTGATTTCTTCTTCAGGAATCAATGCATAGCGCTCCAGTTTTTCAGTATTTACAATCGCATAGTCCAGGCCTGCTTGTGTACAATGATATAAGTACACTGCATTTAATACTTCACGTCCAACTGGCGGTAAACCGAACGAAACATTACTTACACCGAGTACTGTTAAGCAGCCAGGTAAATGTTCTTTAATGAGGCGAATTCCTTCGATCGTTTCTTCAGCGGCACCGATATATTGTTCATCACCTGTACCTACCGGGAACATTAACGGGTCAAAGATAATGTCTTCTGCTGACATGCCCCATTTTTCTGTTAAGAGCTGATAAGAACGCTTCGCTACTTCAAGCTTTTGCTCACGTGTAATAGCCATTCCAGCTTCATCAATCGTACCGACAACAAGTGAAGCCCCATATTTTTTCACAAGTGGCATAACAGCATCGAAACGCTCTTCTCCATCTTCCAAGTTAATCGAGTTAATAATGGCCTTCCCTTGCGAAAACTTCAGTGCGACTTCCATTACTTTTTCATCTGTAGAGTCAATTACAAGCGGTACTTTAACTTTTTTTACAACTTCCTGCATGAAGTTTTTCATATCTTCTACTTCATCGCGGTCAGGGTTTGCTAAACAAATATCGATGACATGTGCCCCGTTTTTTACTTGTGCACGCGCAATTTCCGCTGCTTCTTCAAATTTGCCGTCAACAATCAGGTTTTTGAATTTACGTGAGCCGATTACATTCGTACGTTCCCCGATAAATAACGGGCGCATAGATTCGTCGTATTGCAAAGGCTCGATACCTGATACGACATGGCCGTGTGTTACATCTTTCGGCTCACGCGGTTTATAGCCATCTACAGCTTCACGGATCGCCGCGATATGTGCTGGCGTTGTACCACAGCAGCCGCCGACAATGTTAAGCCAGCCTTTTTCTGCGAAGCCTTGCAGTTTTTTCGATAATGAATCCGGCGTTTCATGGTAGCAGCCTTCCTCGTCCGGTAAACCTGCATTCGGATAACAGCTAATATAGCCATTCGAAAGCTCCGCCAATGAACGGATATGATCGGTCATAAATTCCGGGCCTGTCGCACAGTTCAGTCCGACAGACAACGGTTTGATGTGCTCAATAGAAATATAAAATGCTTCGATTGATTGCCCGGCAAGCGTTGTTCCCATTGGCTCTATTGTCCCTGAAATCATGACAGGGAGCTCTTTGCCAAGCTCTTCGAATGCACGGTGAATCGCAATCGTTCCTGCTTTAACATTAAGCATATCCTGAGAAGTTTCCATTAAGATCAGATCCGCCCCAGCTTCGATTAGCGCTTTTGCCTGTATATAAAAGTTTTCTTCCAACTCTTCAAATGTAATGCCGCCTGTTACCGACAATGTTTTTGTCGTAGGTCCGATCGCACCTGCAACAAAGCGCGGCCATTCCGGTGTCGAAAACTCTTTTGCCGCTTCCAGTGCAATTTCAACCGCCCGCTTATTAATTTCAACCGCCTTGTCGCCTAAGTCATATTCATCTAGAACAAGTGGTGTTCCGCCAAATGTATTTGTACAAATAATATCAGCGCCAGCAGCTAAATATTCACGGTGGATTTTGCCCAATACATCAGGTCTTGTAAGTACCAGGTTTTCATTACAACCGTCTAAGTCTTCTCCGCCAAAATCTTCATATGTTAGGTTTTCTGCCTGAAGCATCGTCCCCATGGCACCATCGATGATAAGTATTCTTTTTTGTAATTGCTCATGAATTGGGTGATTATACATTCGACTGAACTCCTTTACTTTCCACATCATATTGTTTTACATAGTCCATTAATTCCAGCGTCATATCATAGCGTAAAAACGGTGTAATTATATAAATACCGTTAAAGTATTTGCATGCTGTATCGAGCAGCTCTTTGGCAATGGCGATTCCTTCTGCTGTCGATGCTTCCTTGTCATCCCCGCAAGCAGCCATGCGCGCAAGTACTTCATCGGATAATTTAATGCCCGGTACTTCATGATGTAAAAATTCCGCGCTGCGTGAAGATGTAAGTGGCATAATCCCGATATAGATCGGTGTTTCCAAATGCTTCGTCGCCTCATAAATTTCGATAATCTTTTCTTTCGTATAAACCGGCTGCGAAATAAAGTAATCTGCACCATGCTCGATTTTCTTCTCTAAACGGGCAACTGCACGGTCCAATACGCGGACATTCGGATTAAAGGCAGCGGCTACCGAGAAATTCGCCTGTTTGCGCAGTGATTTCCCAGTAAAAGAACCGCCTTTATTTAACTGCTTTATTAAGGAAATAAGCTCCATAGACGAAACGTCATATACGCTCGTCGCCCCCGGGAAATCCCCCACTTTTGTCGGGTCCCCTGTGATGACAAGAATATCATGAAGTTCCAGCGCATCAAGTCCCATTAAATGTGACTGAAGCCCAATTAAATTGCGGTCACGGCACGTTAAATGCGGCAACGAACGAATTCCATGCTCTTTTAAAATAGCGGCCATCGCGATATTACTGATACGAGGCGAAGCAAGTGAGTTATCAGCCATCATAATGACATCGGCTCCCGCTTTTGCCAGTTGTTTTGCCCCTTCGACAAATCCGTCAATTTCCAGATGACGCGGTGTATCAAGTTCAACAATAACGGAGCGTTCACGTTTTGCTTTTTCGTGGAGCGGTTCTTGCTTACGTGGCTCCGGAATACGGACAAATTGTGTTTGCCCAGGTTTTGCTTCTTTCGTTTCAATTGGCTGCATATTCGCCAAACGTTTTTTTACAGCTGCAATATGCTTCGGTGTTGTTCCGCAGCAACCGCCAATTAAACGGACTCCCTGGTTTACCAGTTCAACTGCTGCACGCGCAAAATAATCGGTTTCCGACTCATAGACAACACGGCCATCTTCAATATCTAATAACGATGCATTTGGATAAGCCGATAAAAACGCCTTATTCGGTAAATTGACCCCTTCAAACGCCTGAATTGTATGGAAAGGACCTAATCGGCAGTTGCTCCCAACAATATCTGCACCTAATCTTTCCAAATCATGAAATGCTTCATTTAAAGACATTAAATTTTGAAGGACACCTGGTTCCTGCATTGTGACTTGGGCAATTATCGGTAAATCGGTCATTGAACGTAATAGATGGACACAATGTGATAATTCTTCAAAATCGTAATACGTTTCCAGCAAGAATCCATCCGGTTCACCAGCTAGTAATACTTCTGCCTGCTCTTGGAATGCGGCTAAGATTTCGTCTAATGTCGCATCACTTTTTCGGATTCCGCGAATACCACCAATCGTCGCCAGAACATATTGCCCATCAAGGGAGGCAGCACGCTTTGCGATTTTTAATGCAGCTTCATTAAATTCCATGACACGATGTTCATAGCCATAACGTGCAAGCTTAATCCGGTTTGCTCCGTATGTATTTGTTTGAATAATATCTGCACCCGCTGCAATATATTCACCATGAATTTTCTCTATAATATCAGGACGTGCAATATTCATCTCTTCATGACAATAATCCAACCCATATGAATAAAGAAGTGTTCCGATTGCCCCGTCTGCTGTTAAAACGCGTGTTTGTAATTCTTCAAGTAAACCCATTGCCTTCACTCCATCATTTACAGTATTTTCAGTATATTAACGATACAAAAAAGCCTTCTTTCATTAAATAAAAGAAGGCATAGTAGTTATCGACTTAATCCCTTCTCATCTTCTGGCATTTGCCACTGGATTTAGCACCTGACTTAATGTTGGTTGCTGAAGTTTCATCGGGCCAGTCCCTCAACTTCTCTTGATAAGAAAATAATATGAATTTTTAAAATAATTAAATGAATCATAACGTTATCTAATACTTACGTCAATACCCTTTAGCGGAATGAAGTATTTCTTTACATAATTCGACTAATAATCTGTTCAGCCGTTTTTTTGCCGTTTAAAATACAGGCACCGATTCCTACTCCGAAATAGGCACATCCCGCTAATAGAACATTCGGGTAATCAGTTGCCATTTGCTGTATAACATTGGATAATGCCTCATTATGTGCCAGATCATAGCGGGGCATTTGATCAACCCACTTTGTTACATTGACTACTGTAGGTTCTGCTTTAACACCTAAGCTAAGACGTATATCTTCCAATGCAACTTTCGTCAGCTCTTCATCAGACATAGCAGCCAACTCTTCATAACGCGGATTAATATTTTTATAAAACAGGCGAACGAGTAAATTGCCTTCTGCCGACGTATGTTTCCATTTACGGCTCGTCCATGTCGACGCATTGCAAACTAAATCACTATTATGCGAAACGATAAAGCCTGTACCATCTGCAGGTAAAATATCGTCCGGTACATCAAAGCCAACATACATCGTTATAGCAGATGCCGTCGTGAACTTTTTCAGCTGTTCCTCCAATGAATCATCCTGTATGACATGACGTACCGTTTCATTCGGAACGGCAAGTACTACAACATCCGCTAAAATTGTCTCATCTTCCAGCACGACTTCATATTGCTCTTCTTTTTTACGGATTTGCTTTGTTACCGTCTTTTTCATGAATTCAACTTCCGGCAGCTGTTCCTCTAAACGATCGATCAATGCCGATAAACCTGGACGGAAAGAAATAAACTTCTTGTTCGCAGCTTTTTCGAATTGCTCACGATGTGCTTCGAATCCTTTAATAATCGATCCGTAGTTGTTTTTATAATCCACTAAATACGGCAGAGTGGATGCCAGGCTTAATTGATATAAATCACCTGAATAAACACCCGCTAATACAGGTGCAATTTGCTTGCGGACAATTTCTTCCCCTAAAAAATATTCTAAAAACATGCCGATAGAGCTTTCTTTTGTAAATTTAGTATTCGGGATTTCTAAATCCTGAAGTGCTCGCTTCTTTCCTTCTTCAGAAATTAACGTACTCGACATGAGCGATTCTACACTCATCGGAATACCGAATGTCGATCCTGCCGGGATTGCATGGAGCTCATTATTCGTATGAATGTATGAAATTCCTGTTTCGTTATAGACAAGCTCTGATTCAAAATCAAGCTCTTTAACTAGCTCCAAAACCCCTGGATGGCGAGCTACAATGGAGTCAGCCCCTGTTTCCATAATAAAACCTTTATCCTTTTCGGAATGAATTTTCCCGCCTAAATATGCGTTCTTTTCAATCAGTATTAACCGCGCTTCCACGTTTTGCTCATGCATTTTATTTTTTAGATAATGCATCGTACATAGCCCGGTAATCCCGCCACCTACCACTACTACTGTTTTCATATCCATTCTCTCCTATTTCGTTGCTTCTCTTTTATCAGTATAAGCTTTTTTATGTGAATTATGGTAAGCCGGGTATTACATTTTTTAGAACCGTATAAGAAAAGCCATCCTATCAAAAAACTATGGTAGGATGGCCTCTTCATTTTATTTATAAGATAGTTGCTTTGTTAGGGAAATAATTTCTGCTTCCAAAGACGTAGAGCGTTTATCAAAATAGCGAATACGTTCACTACTGCGATTTTCTAAATGCTTGTTTAGATCTAACATATTCACTGCATCGCTCGCAAACAGTTTTAAAGTACGAACACCAGACTCAATTTTCCGAACTTCTTTACCATATATGAGTGCGGTATTATCTGCTGTTTTACCCTTCTTCAATTCCAGAATATTAGTATTGATAAGCTCATCAATTTGATTGTAACGTTTGTTTTGTTTATCCGTCATCATTTGAATTTTTTGCTTGTATTTGACAACATCTTTATGATCTAGTCCTGTTTGGACATAACTTTTTAGATATTCAACGATTGTACATAGCGTCGTCAGATTCTCTCGCTGTTCTAATAGCATTTGTTGTAGTTTTTGAATACTATCCTCATTGTGTTCAGAAGAGAATTGATGGACTGCAAACATAAACATGAAAATTCCCCCTTCTTAATGCTTTCCCCTTATAATATATTTCCTATTTCTCACTAAAATTAAACCTATTTTTCTCCATGAATGGGTCTAAATTATGACAGGGAAATAGGAAATTAAAACTTTTATTGTATCTACCACATTATTATTCATATATATCGTTATTTAGAACTATTAGCTTTTCCCGCCACTTGGATGCTTCAGCTGCATCCGTCATCTCATAGTAGCTTACAACTTTTTTTGTCGCTTCTAGATCCCCAAGCAAACTTGCCTTTTTATAGTAATGGATTGCTTTTTCGTTATTTTGGGTTACTCCATAGCCATATTCATAGCAATAGCCGATATTAAATGTTGCATCGGCATGAAACTGTTCACTCGCTTTTAAAAACCATTCCAGAGCTTTTTCATTATCTTGCCGTTGCCCCAGTTCTCCTGAAAAATAGATCATACCAATGCGATACATTGCCTCTACATCTTGCTGTTCT
Organism: Solibacillus sp.; assembly: GCF_040273735.1. Taxonomy (NCBI): domain Bacteria; kingdom Bacillati; phylum Bacillota; class Bacilli; order Caryophanales; family Caryophanaceae; genus Solibacillus; species Solibacillus sp. The sequence goes on from NZ_JBELZM010000025.1 coordinate 32,674, forward strand.
GCACTGCGAGTATAATAGTCAAAGGCCTGTGATTCATCACATTCGGTTCCCAATCCTTGTTCATACATCATTCCGAGTGTAAACATCGCCTCAGCAACACCTAATTGCGCTGCTTTCTTAAACCAGCTGAGCGCTTGTTGTTCGTCAACTTCTGCGCCTTCACCGTTCAAATACATATCTGCTAAATTATTCATTGCATCACGGTGACCTAATTGTGCAGCACTTTTATAGAGTAAGAACGCCTGTTGTTCGCTACCTTTTTCACCGAGCCCCTCAAAATAACAGTTTCCCAGTTCATACATAGCTTCACTGTTTTGCCGTTCTTTTGCCTCATATAGCAAGTCGTACATTTCGTCATATTGTCCATAATCTTTATATAACAAGGCGATATTAACGATTGCCTGCTCGTCCCCTTTAAATGCTGAGTCATACTGCTCTAGCCACTTTTCCTCATGTTCGATTTCATGTTGTTTAAGCCATGTTCTAAATTGATTGTGCTCCATACTATTCACTCTTCTCTTTGCTGAAAATAATCCAGTAAATATTGTTTAAACTCGGATACTGCTGGAGGCAAATAACGATTTTTCGCCCATGAAACACAGACGGAGCGATAGCAAGGCGGGTCTAACTTCAAACGTTTTACTTTATAATGATCAAGTCCTTTAATATTCGGTATTACGGATATACCCATTCCCGCACCGACAAATCCTGCTACTGTATGCATTTCTTCGGCAGCAAATGTTGTGTTTAATACAATCCCCCGCTCTAAAAATAGCTCATCCACTAACTGACGGAGCGAATTCCCTTTTTTAATCGCAATAAATGGTTCATTCTTTACTTCTTCAAATTTAACAGCATCTTGCTGCGCTAATGGATGTGTTGTCGGGACAATAACAAACAGCTCTTCCACAAATAATTCTTCTGTCTCTATTTCAATTACTCTTGATTCTATTTTTTGCGATAGGCACAAATCGATAGCCCCTTCTTCAAGCCGCTTTAATAAGCTTAACGAAGTCGCCTGTGTTAAAGAAAACTGCATGTTCGGAAATGCCTCACTTGTTGTTGCGATCAGTTCAGGCACAATTTCCATACCGAGTGTATGAATAAAGCCAAATGACACTTCTCCAGAACCAGGTTTGATAATATCTTCAAATTCTTCTTTAATACGATCGTATTCATCCAAAATGACATTGACACTTTTTAAGAAAAGTTCGCCAAAGCGGTTGAGATAGATAGATCTTCCTTCACGGTTAAAAAGCGGTACTCCCAAATGCTGTTCGATGTTCGCAATCGATTTACTTAACGCCGGTTGGGAAATTGCTAAGACCTCTGCCGCACGAGTCATATGTTGCATTGTAGCAACGGTTTTGAAATATTGAAGCTGTTCAATCTCCATTTTACATACCTCACATCATTCATAACTTTTTTGCATCAATATAATAAAAATAATAAATTGTACTTATATGTTTATACTCTTTATAATAGTCGATAACAACAGGTTTTCATATCAAAATTATTTTTAAATTTCAAGTGTTTTTTTGAAGTTTTGTAAAATTGACATAAAAAAAGGAGTCTAATTGACAATGAAACTCATCGCGCCGAAACCTTTTACAATTGAATCCGGAAAACGTGCCGTATTATTACTGCATGGCTTTACGGGCAATACAAATGATGTAAAACGTTTAGGAAAATATTTAGCGGATCGTAACTACACAGTACATGCACCATTATATAAAGGCCATGGCGGTGGCCCTGACTTATTAATTCAATCACAACCCGCTGAATGGTGGGACAGTGTTATAGAAGGCTATGATGAATTACGTAATCGTGGCTATGATGAAATTGCAGTAGCAGGTGTTTCTCTTGGCGGCATCTTCTCTTTAAAGCTTGGTGAAGAACGTCCGACAAAAGCGATTGTTACAATGTCTGCTCCAGCAACAGCAAAATCAACAGACAGTTTACAAAATCGAATTATTGACTATGCTATTAACTATAAAAAATTATCGGGCACTTATGACGAAACAGTTGATAGCCGTAATAAAATTGCTGAACTAGTAAAAATGCCTTCATTAAACTATCTACAAAATATGATTAATGAAACAAGTGAAAAACTAAATGTTATCAAAACACCGGTCCATATTTTACGTGGTTTGGAAGATGATGAATATTATTGTGAAAGTGCGGACTTAATTTATAGCTCAGTAAATTCACGAATTAAATCAGTTAAAACTTTCATTAATTCCGGACATATATTAACATTAGGTAAAGAACGTGAACTAGTGTTTGAAGAAATTTATCGTTTTTTTGAAGGGTTAAAGTGGAAAGAATAATTGTTAGCCCACTTTAGCTTATAAATGAAATTGTGTCCCCTTGCAAAAATCCCCGTTTTTGCAATGATATAGACGAGTTTGCTTTTGTTTACTCGTCAGCAAAAAACGAGCGTTAAATGGATCCCCGTCCATTTAACGCTTGTTTTTTATTTTCTATTTATTGCTAGCACTAAAATTTTCGCCACTTGAGCACGTGTAACATTGCCTTTAGGTGAAAATGTTGTAGCACTTGTTCCCTCCACTACGCCCGTATCATATAAAAAAGTAATCGCTAACTGCGCTTCACGGTCATAGTTCGCAATATCATTGAAAGGCGCCTGTTTTACAGCTATATATTGCTGCCCAGCTTGCACAGTTGAAAGACGCATTAGGATCAAGGCTAACTGTGAACGTGTAATTTTACCTTGCGGATTAAAATACCCGTTATTTTCTTTGATTAAGCCAGCTTCATATGCAGCGGCAATTCCATTTTGAGTTTGCGGTGCATAATGACTAATATCTTTAAAAGGGGCATTGTTTGTTGCAGTTAATCCAAAAGCCCGTGAAATGACAGATATCACTTGAGCACGTGTCATGTTGGCATTCGGCTGGAATGTACCATCCTCATACCCATTCATAATACCTTTTGCATAGGCAACATCAATATATTTTTTGCCCCAATGGTTTTGAATATCAGTAAATGGTGCTTTAACTATCTCGCCTTCCGTAGTATCTTCCTCTGATTCTTTAATCAATGCATTCAAATAATCCTTTATCATCGCATCCGCTACGACTTGATAACCAGCTTCACTTAAATGAATATTTTTAGGGTTCGGTAGATAAGTATTAGCATCCGTAGCGATCTGTGCAGCTACTTCAGTAAATATGCCACCATTATTTTCCACAATACTCTTCATTGAATTATTCAACGTCGTTACAAGCATGTTTAGCTGTTTTTGAATTGCCGGATCTTCAATATATGGAAAAGGATTGTAAAGCCCCATAACAATCATATCAACTTCAGGGTTAATTTTATAAATGCTGTCAAAAATCTTTTTATAATTCACCGCTACATCTTGAATGCTCTTAATCACACCTGAAGTATCAAAGCTAAATTCACCAGATTCAGAGCGATTTACATTTTTCAAAATATCATTCGCCCCAACACTCAATGTAATTAGGTCTGCCTGTTGAATCGCTTCGTGGATAGTTAGTGTCTCTTGAGAGATGCCATTTAGATCGTAAATAGGTTTAGTGACGTTTTCTTCAATCCCCTTTAACACATCGACTGTTGTAAATCCTGGATAAGAAAATCCTTTATTGAATATTACTTCACTTTTCTGCTCTTGATAGCTTTTTGCAAGTAAGTCTGCATAACCAAAACCAATCTCACCGTTTTCATTCATTCCCGCTGCCAGTGAATCACCAAGTGCTAAATAATAAAGCGACTTACTTTCATCTTCTGCCTGCACTATATTTGTTAATGGTAAAAAGAGTTGTAAAACCAGTACGAATGTCAGTAAAACCGTAAACTTCCTCATCCAATTCCCCCTTATTTTGGAACCTTTCAATATTATAATTTATCGATTATTAAAATACAAAATATTGTTTATACAGAAAGGTTATGCCTTAAAAATACTTTTCACATATATTAGAAAATCAACTGTTGGAGGATAGAAAATGATTTCAATTAGCTTATGTATGATTGTCAAAAATGAAGAACCCGTTATTGCCCGCTGTTTAGATTCGATAAAGGATTTAGTGGACGAGATTAATATTGTAGATACAGGATCTACAGACAATACAAAAAAAATTGTAGAACAATACACAAATCGAATATTTGATTTTAAATGGATTGACGACTTTGCCGCAGCACGGAATTTTTCATTCCAACAAGCAACGAAAGATTATATTCTTTGGTTGGATGCAGATGATCTTCTTACCGTTGAAGAACATGAAAATTTTAAATCATTAAAAAACACGCTTCCCTCTGAAATTGATGTCGTCTCCATGAATTATTATTTAAGTTTTGATGACGAAGGGAACATAGCTTCTTTAATAAGAAGAAACCGCTTAGTAAAACGTAAAAAAGGCTTTCAGTGGATTGGTGCGGTACATGAATACTTAGAAGTATACGGAACAATTTTTGAAAGTGACATCGGGGTAAGTCACCTCCCCCTTTCTCACGATAAACATCGGAACATTGAGATATACAAGAAGTTAATCCACGATGGAAAGGAATTGTCTCCACGTGACACTTATTATTATGCAAATGAACTTAAAGACCACGAGTTATATGAAGAAGCAATTTACCATTATGAGCATTTTCTAACTGCAAATTTAGGTTGGGTCGAGGACTGTATTCAAGCGTGCTATAAACTATCTGATTGTTATGCAGCTATTAAAGATGATGGTAATAAAATTGCTTCTGTTTTGAGAAGTTTTGAATACGATATCCCCAGACCTGAAGCGTGCTGTCGTTTAGGCTTTTTCTTTATGCAACAATCAAATGATAAAGCAGCAATCTATTGGTATGAGCAAGCTTTAACAGTAAAAATCCCGCCTAATTCTCCATTTCAAAATAACACCTTTACTACATGGCTCCCCCATCTACAATTATGTGTCCTTTATGATCGGTTACAGCAATATGAACTAGCATACTTCCACAATGAAAAAGCAAGAATTTACAAACCAAATGATAGGAGAATACTGTTTAACCAAAATTATTTTAAAGGAATTTTAAAAAACAACTACTCCTTTGAACCTGAGATTCAATAATTTCTAATTTCTAAATTATTTTCCAAATACCCTTTACTAAAGTAAATTACTGTTTTTATAGTTTTTTGTCATTAATATTGTATTTTTCTCCGAATATATTATCTTATATTACAAAATTCAAAAAAATCCACTATGTAAAGGAGGCATTTTATGGAATTTGACATAAGGAAGTACAATCAAGGTTATTTAAATTGTTGTGGGGCTTATCATAAATGTTCTCCTTTTTGTGGAAAAAATGAATGTTTAACTGGACCTACTGGTCCTGTCGGCCCTATTGGTCCCACGGGGCCTACCGGCGCGACTGGACCTGCGGGTGGTGATACTGGCGCGACTGGAGCTACCGGAGCAAGAGGTGCAACTGGCGATACTGGGCCTACTGGACCAACTGGGGCAACTGGCGATATCGGACCTGCCGGCGTGGCTGGAGCGACTGGAAATATCGGACCTACTGGACTAACAGGTGCTACCGGCGAAACCGGGCCTACTGGGGCAACTGGCGCGACTGGCGAAATTGGGCCTGCCGGGGCTACTGGTGACACTGGACCTACTGGACCAACAGGGGCCACTGGGGAAATCGGGGCAACCGGACCTACTGGA
>NZ_JBELZM010000026.1:0-35600 GCF_040273735.1 Solibacillus sp.
TTAATAGTTTACCATGTACAATGATCTCGTTTAACAGGAATTACGATTAGATTACCTCAAAAAAACACGCAAAACCTTTTGTGAGTAAGGTTTTACGTGTTTTAATACTTATGCTAATTCCCGATACCAGAACCGCTGGATTGCAATGGCTTCAATAAATTGGGTTGCAAACTCCTGCATATCTGTTCCCGTTATGACACCCGGCTGACCTAAAATCTGATTTACACGCAGCCATTCAATACCCGCGCCCGTCGCACCAATTGGCTTGTAATGTGAATAGGCTTCATCAATGAAGTAGGCTGCATCCTTGTTGAACATGACGTTTGTGTTACTTCCCCTTACCATATAAACAGCATCAAACAGTACGGATTTTGCAGTTAGGAAGGTGTATTCGGCTTTTACGACCACTCCGTCTGTTCCGTGTACCATCCCAATATGTTCGCTAATAATTTCCGGAATTATGCCTTGGTTAATCAATTGGTAGAGCACGTAGTTAACTTCCGGACCATTGAATCCCTCTGTCAAAATGATTGCTACTTTCCGTGTTTGTACGGATTTTACTGTATTTTCCTGACTGAGTGCCAGAGAGGACTTTGTTACCGGCGAACCGCCCCTTGTCGGAGGTTGTGACCCGATATTTATTGCAAAGGCGGTTGCTAGTTCCATATCCACATTGGCGAACATATTCACTACCTGCTGTTTAACAGATTCACTTTTCACTTTACTTAGTTCAAAACTGAACGCTTCAATGATATGCATTTTTTCAGGTGGGCTCATACTGTTCCAGAAAAGTGTCGCTTGTGAAAAATGATCGGCAAAGCTTTCACTTCGAGCCCGGATTTTCACACCGTCCACTCTTTCCTGATAAGAGGCATATCCGCCTTTATCCGGACTTACAGGTGACGGAGTGTTCCCGGCTAATGAGTTTCGGTGATAACTCACTTTCCCAAGATTAATCGTCTGGCGGTGGAAGCCTTCCCGCTGATTGTTATGGAATGGGACAACCGGTCTGTTAATCGGGATCTCATGGAAGTTAGGTCCGCCCAGACGGAGTAATTGTGTATCTAAGTACGAAAATAGCCGTCCCTGTAGTAATGGATCATTTGTAAAATCGATCCCTGGTACGACATTCCCCATATGGAAAGCAACCTGTTCTGTTTCCGAAAAGAAATTATCTACGTTCCGATTTAACGTCATCTTTCCGATAATATTTACAGGAATGTCTTCTTCCGGCCAAATCTTTGTCGCGTCAAGGATGTCGAAGCCGAGACTGAATTCGTCCTCTTCAGCAAGAATCTGAACACCTAGTTCGAATTCAGGGAAAAAGCCGTTTTCAATCGCACCCCATAAGTCATTCCGGTGAAAATCCGGATCAATGCCCGCCAGTTTACGGGCCTCGTCCCATACTAAAGAATGCGTTCCCAATAAAGGCTTCCAATGGAATTTTACGAAATGTGCTTTTCCTTCCTCATTGACGAGACGAAACGTATGCACACCAAACCCTTCCATCATTCGGAAACTGCGTGGGATGGCACGGTCTGACATGATCCACATTATCATATGGGCAGATTCCTGGTTATTCGCGACAAAATCCCAAAACGTATCATGGGCAGTCGAGGCTTGCGGTATGTCATTATCAGGCTCTGGCTTAAATGCATGTACAAGATCCGGGAATTTGATGGCATCTTGGATGAAAAAGACCGGAATATTGTTGCCGACCAGATCATAGTTCCCTTCTTCGGTATAGAATTTCGTTGCAAATCCTCTCGCATCACGTACGGTATCCGCAGAACCACGTGATCCATTGACAGTAGAAAATCGAACAAATACAGGCGTCTTTCTAGATGTATCCTGAAGGAATTTCGCTCTTGTATAATTTTTCATGCTTTTGTATAACTGAAACTCCCCATGCACACCGAAGCCACGTGCATGGACAACGCGTTCTGGAATTCGCTCATGGTCAAAATGCGTTAGTTTTTCACGGAAATGAAAATCCTCGAGTAAAGTTGGGCCCCTCACGCCGGCTTTTAATGAGAATTCATCCTCCGACACTTTTAACCCTTGATTCGTTGTAAGATCTTTTCCCCTGTCATCTGTTCGGAAAATGTCTAATTGTTCGTCTTTACTGTTCTTGCGGTTATTTTGCTCATCCAATCAATATCCCTCCTCAACATTAAATGGTATGAATCTATGGAATAATTTATGTAAAGACCTAATGTATTTGCTAATGCATAAAGATAAACGGACATCGTGTTTTAAAGGGAGAGGGCTTTCACTAAAAAGATGCTGCCCAGTAATTACATACTGGGCAGCATCTAATATAGAAAACAGAATAATCAGTCTATTTTAAACGTACTTAATTTAGGTTAATCGTTTTCCGGAAGTTGTTACCCGTATTTCTTTATTGCCTTCTGCTTCAATCTCAATATTCGCTTTCGGCATTGTTAATAATATCAGGATACCGACAACTAAAATAATTGCCAGTGCAAACATGCCTGTTTTCAAAACAAACAAACCTAAAATTGTTGGTCCGACGAATCCACCAAGTGCTGCAAATGAGTTAACAAGTGCAATTCCTACTGGTGCTGTTGACTCGGTGAAGAAGAATGTTAAATAAGCAAAGAAACTGCCTGTAAAACCGTATAGTCCTGCTGAAGCAAGTGACAACATGGCAACCATCGGCCATAGAGTCGTAGCAAGGGCACAACCTACGAAACCTACTGTAGCAATGAGCAAACATACTACTAGATGCTGTTTATGCTTTCCTGTCCGGTCAGCATTAAGTCCGGTAAAGATAATGGCAGGAATACCGACTAATGAGGGTAACATAGCCATCCAACCAATTTCCATATTCGTTGCATTGATTGCAGAAAGTGATTTAATAATCGTTGGCACCCAGAATGACAGGCCGTATACTCCTGTATAGCCAGCAAAATAGAATATCGCTAACTTCCAAACGGTTGCATCTTTTAGCATCTCCAATTTGGATGGCTTATTCAGCCTTAACGCTGCTTGTCGCTCTCCATCTAATTCGCCTTCCAGCCATTTAATCTCTTCTTGTGTAAGCCACTTCGCTTTACTTGGACGATCAGTTAAATAAATTAACGTAATCACACCTAAAATCAATGCCGGTATCCCTTCCAAAATAAACATCCAACGCCAGCCTTCTAAACTTGCCCAAGCAATGTTATCAATAATCCAGGCTGATAATGGAGCACCAATTAATCCTCCAATCGGCAGGGCTAACAATAAAACAGCTGTTGCTTTACCACGCTCACGTTCGCGGAACCAATAAGTTAAATATAAAATAATACCAGGAAAGAATCCGGCTTCCGCAACACCTAGTAAAAAGCGTAAAATGTAAAGATGTGTAGCTGATTGTGCAAACCCAGTCAGAATTACAATGATTCCCCAAGAAAGCATTATTCGCGCAATCCAAATTCTTGCCCCTACTTTATGCATAATCATATTACTAGGGACTTCAAAGAAGAAGTAACCGATAAAGAAGATACCCGATAGTAAACCAAAGACTTCAGCAGTTAATGCTAAATCTGCATTCATTTCTAATGCAGCAAACCCTAAATTTACACGATCTAAGTAGGCAATGATATACAGAATTAAAATAAACGGTAAAATACGGGCCATCGTTTTCTTCGTCGTCTGTTTCGCTAAAGCGCTTTCATTCATAGCTTTACCCCCATATCTAATTGAATTTTTAATCGGTCTTGCAATTGTTCAATCGTAAGGTCTCCTAACAATTCCTTCACAATTACTTTTTCGTCCTCAAATTCAAATACTGCATATTCAGTTACTAGCATCTCTATCCTGCGTATACCGCTTCTCGGATATGTTAAGCTTTCTACAATTTTTGGCTCTCCATGTTTTGTAAACAATGTTGCGGCTGCAATTACCTTTTTAGCCCCTACTACTAAGTCCATTGCTCCACCTACACCTAAAATCGGTTGCCCCGGTACAGACCAATTGGCAATTTCACCAAAACGGTTCACCTGTAAAATTCCTAATACAGCTACATCGATATGACCACCTCGGATCATTGCAAAAGAATCGGCACTACTGAAAAACGATGCATCTTTTGTAATCGTAACGGGTTCTTTACCTGCCGAAATTAAATCCGCATCAATCCTACTTTCTGAAGGAGGTGGCCCCATTCCTAATAAGCCATTCTCTGATTGTAGATATACATCTTTTCCTTCAATGTAAGAAGTCACTAACGTAGGAATTCCGATGCCCAAATTCACGATTTGACCATCCTGCAACTCCTGTGCAATGCGTTTAGCGATAACTGCCCGTGGATCAAATGCTGACATAGCAATCCCCCTCCTTCACATAGTTAGACTGCACAATATAATCTACATAAACATGTGGTGTTACAATTGCCTCAGGATCTAGCTCGCCTACCTCTAAAATTTCATCAACCTCTACGATGACCGTTTCTGCCGCAGTTGCCATCATTGGATTAAAGTTTCTGGCAGTCGTATGATAAATTAAATTTCCTAGACGATCTGCTGCTTTTGCTCGAATAATGGCTACATCGCCCTTGATCGCTTTTTCAAAAATATATGTTTCTCCATCGATAACTCGCTCTTCTTTATTGATTGCCAGTTCAGTACCTACAGCCGTTTTCGTATAGAAGCCTCCAATTCCCGCGCCGCCACAACGAATCGCTTCTGCTAATGTTCCCTGTGGCAAAAGTTCAATTTCTAACTTACCTTCTGACCAAGCAATAACTGCCTCTCTATTCATTGTAAAAAATGAACCAATTGCCTTTTCAATCTTCCCCTGTAAAAACAGTTTGTGTAATCCAATCCCATGATCTCCTAAATTATTACTAACTACATGTAACCCCTTTACATCGGTTTCAGCCATTTGATCAATAATTGTCAATGGTGCACCTGACAAGCCGAAGCCCCCAGCTAAAATAACCTGATTGTCCTTGAATAACCCACTTAGTTCTGAAAGATTTTGGATGACTTTGTTTTTCAATTTTGACCCCCCTCATCTTATAAACTAGACTGCAGTCTAATTTTACAATAGAATAAAAGAGAAGTAAATGTACAAAGGATGGTTTTGTTGATTAAAAGAGAAAATAAAATACACAAAACAGAAAGTAAGAGGGAGTTCATCATAAGGATTGCCATGCAGTTGTTTAAAGAAAAGGGGTACAAAAACGTAAGTGTCGATGAAATTGTACAAGCCTGTAATTCATCAAAAGGTTCGTTTTATCATCACTTCAAATCAAAGGCTGAAATACTAAATGAGCACTTCGCCTTGGCAGATAAGTATTACGAACAACTATATAATGAATTACCAATACAATTAACACCAAAAGGGCGATTACAGCTCTTTTTAGAGAACGTATTTATCTATTTAGAAGAAACGTTTGGACGCGAGTTCTTGTCCGTGGTTTACTCTACTTCTTTAGAATCTGAAGCCCATTTATATTTCAGGAATCCAAATCGTAAATTATTTATGTTATTTGAAGCATTAATTGCCGAAGTTATTGAAGCCAGCACAACAAAGCCTTCGTTATCAATTAAACAACTAAAACTCGCCTTTATTCAGCTCTCAATGGGTGTCATTTATTATTGGTGTACTTTCCCGGAAGATCGGTCTCTCCAGGAAAGTGGAGCGAGTGCACTAGAGCATTTTTTAAACGGCTTTTCGTAAAGGTCTTCTTAGAAATAAATAAAGGACAATCCCAACACCTGGGATTGTCCTCTACATTTTAGTTCATTCTTTCACGAGAAAATTCATCATATAATTTCAGCCCGCGCTATTGCCTCAAATCTTGCCAACTTTGCACATAGTGTATACCTACTCCGCTAAAATAGCGGTTTTTAGCATAATGACCCGCCACTTGGTCTAGCACTTGGTTCATCTTGATTTCACCATCAGCGGCAAATGTTATATAAGGCTCATCTGGAAACGGCATTGTTTCAACACCAATCACAACCGGTGTTTGATACTTCTTTGCATAATTCATTTCGTTTTTTGTAATGCTCTTTAATGCGGCAACTGTATTGCGGTAGGCCATGATGGAGACGCCATCGGTATTCGCAATAACCCACTCTGCCAAGTTGCCTTCACCGAATTGGTTATAATATAGCACTTCATCATACCAGAACGGAACATCGACCTCTAATCTTAATCCTGAATACTGTATTTTATATCGTGCGTGTTGTATTAATTCTTGGTACTGACTGACTGCCAGGTTTCGATTCTGTTCCCATAATACAGATAAATAAGGCTCTACATCTAAATGGACTGCCGTGAACCTCGATCCGGGATATTCCTGGTGGTATTGACTAATCCATGCCCATAAAGCATCAAAGTTTACGGTATTCCAATTTGGACCGCCATCCAACGCCTGTACTTCAATATTTGCTTCCCGCATCTTGTTAATAAAGACTGCGTACACATCATTCGGTAATGCTGGATCAATCTGCAAATAAACGGTCGTTACTTCTTTTTCTATTAGAAACTGGATTGTTTGCTCATCTGTAATCGTATGGGTGTGCCAAAGCCAGGTTGATTTTGTATTATTTTGCTGTGCCTGTGCATCATTCATTATAAAAATGGCTCCTAACATCATAAAAGCAGCGAATAGTTTTTTCATTTACATTCCCCATGTTCATTCGTAGTTGTTATTTTAGTATAAATCATTGCACCCTTCAGGAGAAAGTATATTTCAAAAATTCTGTGAACTGGGGCTTACGATGGAAAAAGGAATGGCGTTTTAAACACTCACAAAAAAGCTCGCTGCGTGTTAGGAGCAGCGAGCTTTATTTATCGATACGTTATTTCACCAATTTATTCATAACAACAGCCGCCTGCGCCCGTGTTAACGATTGCTTCGGATTGAACTCATTATCAATTCCTGTCATAATGCCCGCCGCTTTCAGTGAGGCAACGGCTTGCTTTGCATGCGCGGAAATTTTTGCATCATCCGTATAGGCAGGTGCTTCGGCAGCTGTAATTTGGCCATTCGCCTTCAATGCATTGTAAACCGCAACGGCAAATTCTTCACGTGTAATCGGTTTTGCTGCACCAAATACTTTATTGTTTACTGGGCTGATGAACTCGTTTGCTACTGCCCATGAAACAGCTACTTGTGTGGCAGGTGCTTTCACGTCATTGAAATTCGTAACATCACTTGCCGGTGTACCTGATAAACGGTGCAGTACCAATGCCGCATGTGAACGGTTAAATGGCTTGTTCGGTGCGAACGTTGTCTCATTTATACCATTGAATAATCCGAGTTTCGTCACGTTAACGATTGCCTCTTTATCCGGATGGTTCTTGATGTCCTTAAATACGGAAGGTTCTTCTGTTACATTCAACACTGTCACCGTACCACTCACTTCATGACCGACAACTAGCTGTTGTTTGTCCTCCTTTGTAATGACAGCCATCCCTTCTGGAGAGACATCACCTGCGATTTCATCCGAGAAGTCACGTAAATTTAAATAGTCTTCAAACTTTGCGCTTGCCGGGTTTGTGATATTGTACATCATGACACCGCCGATACGCTCCAGCCCAATGTAGGCAAAGATTTCATCACCTATTTTGCCGACTTTCACATCTTCCGGTTCAGGTCCTTTTTTGCCGCTGCGATTATCAAGTTTTACGTTCGTATTACTTGCGTTGAAATGTTCGGGATGGTGCTTGGCGGTAATCGTCTCGAAATCACTGCCGCTATCGAACACGACATCCATCGTCTCTGCATCAAAAATCGCAAACGAACGTGCACCGAAAATATAATCCTGTCCATCGACGAAGCCGTCATAGCCGGATGTGTCATACGTCACAATTTCCTCTTCAGTTTCAATTTCATTCAGATGGAAGTTTTCGCTGTCTTCATCGCCCCATTCCCGTCCATCGCCTTCATTGGCCGTAATGAGATAATCTTTGCCATTAATCGAGACGGTCGCCATTCCATCCGGCATATAGATTCCGAAATAGCTTTCATTTTTAATATCAATTTTGCCGTCTTTCAATAAATCGATTTCATTGCCAGGCTTGCTGTGGTCTTTGAAGCCAAGACCTTTTACAGACACCACTTCATTTGATGTTAAATCAATAGTGGCAACGGCATTGTTTTCCTGTAACGCTACATATGCTTTTGTGCTCGCTTCATTAACTGCTATGTATTCTGGCTCTAAATCATCAGAAGGGTTCGTATTTTTCTTTAATATTACATTGTCTGCCACGAGCTCAGCGCGCTTTTCAGGTGTATCGAATGCATCGAAGAAAAGCGTCTCTTCTGTTAAAACGTCATAGCCGTTTGCTGTATCAATAACAGAAATGCTGCCTTTCGGGTCCACAATATCCTTGCCATAACCTTCACGCGGTTCGCCTTCATTTGCCGTTAAAAGCTTCGTCCCGTCTGTTGTGAATGTAATGTTATCCGGTTGACTGCCTACTTTTGTAGCGCCAAGAAGCTTGCCTTCACCAGTGAGTACTACGGCATAACCGGCAGTATTGTAGCCTTTTGCCTGTACAGACACCGCAATCACATTTTCTTTCGGATGCACCGTAATACTTGTTAAGTCCCCGTATTCAAAAGTTTGGTCAAATGAGGCAATCGTTTTCGCGATATCAATCGAAAGGAAAGGCTTTAAATTCATTGCTTCGTCTTTTGTATAATTTAGTGAGATTGCTTCGATTTTTTTCGTTTCGCCATTTACGACATATGTTGCATGTGAGTGCGGGTTATACGCAACGATTTCCGTTGTACCGCCATCTTCATTTTGAACACCTGAATCATAGCGGGCATCCAAACTTAATGCTGCTTCTGCGATAATGGCAGGAGTAGTGACCGCCGCTCCAATAAGTGCCGCTGCTAATAATTTCCTAGACATAGACAACATTCCACCTTTACATTTTTTCTAAGTGTAAAGGTGGAATGTTAAGGTTATATGAAGGATTTGTTAGAGTTTGTAAGTATTGTTGTGCTGGGTGAAATGAAAGACCGGGGAAAGTAGAAAATTCCGGATTGAATGTAGAACGGATCGGGGCGAAAGTAGAACTCTATGCCTTGAATGTAGAACGAAAGCTGGGGAAAGTGGAACAACTTAGCTCAAAAGTGGAATGGTTCGGGAATATTAGAAAGTTCCGGCTTGAAAGTAGAACAGTTCGGCCAGAAAGTAGAACTTGGCACCTTGAATGTAGAACGAAAGCTGGGGAAAGTGGAAAAAGCAACTCTTTTGAAATACCCTACATAAATTTCCCCCAAAATAAGTACCATTTTTCAATTGTTTCATATGATTTATATGAAAGGGGGAGAAGGTTATCGTCTATACGGAAACGATTGATCTTCAAGGTCATTTATTTACTGCTGTAACGGTTCAATTACCTAAAACAACATTGCTGACGATTTCGAATGAGCATGGGTACATTATGTGTGGTGCACTCGATGTCGGGCTGTTAAATGAAAAGTTGGCCGATCGTAAAATCATTGCTGGGCGTGCAGTCGGTGTTCGAACGATCGATGACTTACTTAAAGCTCCACTGGAATCCGTCACATACGAAGCGAGAGCGTACGGTATTGAAGAAGGTATGATTGGTGAAGAAGCGTTATTAAAAATGATTTAGCCAAATATGTAAGCTTTTGCGAAATGAGTTCCACCCCATACAAAAACCGCTCTTTCTATTTATTGAAAAAGCGGTCTATATTTTATTGTACTTACTTAGGTTCAATCGTGTTTGGAGAATTAAATCGCTTTATTATAATAAGAAGCTTTTGATCCTTTACTTCTTTTCACGGCTAGAAGCTCTTCCAATTTCTGAATATATTCACGGTCTGCTGATATTCTTGTAAGGCTTGTTAATAAATATGGTCTTAACCCGGAATTGATTTTTTGGCATCGCGCAAGGTTGATCAAATACTTGGCCATCTTAAATGACTTTAAGTGCGTATGTCCATTTTTAAATTCCTTCTTCGTATTGACGACCATAAACTCCTGCTTTCGCCCTTTATAAAAAGGAATAATAATAAACTCATCTTTTTTAAAAATTTGATTCATATTATCTTCATCCTTTTCTCGAATATATTCAAAAACGACCTTTCACATACGGAGAAATAGTGATCACCCCGTTCCCTTTTATGCCCCTCCCGCCTCTCCTCTTAATTGGTCTTATTATTTCATTACCCTATTTACCGGTTACTTTATTCCAAGTTCAATTAAAAAAGCACTTTTTTAGCTATTATTAACAGTTCGGATACGTTTTTACATTTTGTTAATATAGGATATTACAAAGGGAAAGCATTTGACAGGACAATCGCTTGAATTTTACAGAATTTTCAGTAAAATTAAATCAAATTCTATTCATTAACTGTAATGTTTTGGTCAAACACTAGATTTACGAGGGTTGGATAAGGCTTTCTTTATTGTATTCCTCGCTTAGTACATTAAACGGAAAGTTCCGCTTATTGTTATTTTACTGGTAAAACAAATAGATTAGACTGAAAAACTGTACTTATTTTCCGGGTTTACCTTATTCATTTGAAAAAAGGCTACATTAAAAGTAATGGTTTCTTTTAATGTAGCCCGTTTAATAAATTTTATTTTATGATTTTTTTCTTTTTGAAAAACTTTTCTACTTGGCCACTAAAAGCGCTGCCGCTTCTTCCAATGTGACCATATTCGTAATCATCGAACATGCCGCGTCAAGAATCGGAAACGCTAGTGCAGCACCTGATCCTTCTCCAAGTCGCATATTCATATGCAGCATCGGTTCCAATCCTAAAAGCTCTGCCGCAATTTTTGCCCCTGGCTCTTCCGATAAATGGGATGGAATCAAATACGCTTTCACATTCGGATTCAATTTATAGGCGATTAAAGCCGAAACGGTTGAAATATACCCGTCAACTACGACCGGCACACGATTCGCTGCAGCTGCAAGGAAGATTCCTGCCATCCCGCAAATCTCCAGTCCGCCTACTTTTGCCACTACATCAATCGGATCATCCGCATTCGGCTCATTCAATGCAATCGCTTTTCGAATCACTTCTGCTTTATATTCAATGCCGCCAGCACCAACTCCAGCTCCGAAGCCCGTTACTTCCAATGGGTCACACCCATGAAGTACCGAAAGCACAGCAGCACTAGGTGTCGTATTCCCGATGCCCATTTCTCCTGTACCGATAAGATTAATACCGCTTTGAATGGCTTCAGTTGCAACTTCAATCCCTACTTCAATCGCCTGAATCGCTTCTTCTCGGGTCATTGCAGGACCTTTCGCCATATTGTCTGTCCCGTATTTCACCTTTTTAATGATTACCCCTGCGTTTTGAGGTAAGTCTTCTTTTACACCGATATCCACCGGGATAACTTGTGCATTTGTAATTTTCGCAATCGTACACATCCCTGTCGTCCCTTTCGGAAATGAAAGTGTTTGGAAAACCGTTGTACTTTGTGGATTTGGCGTTACCCTTTCCTCATACACACCGTGGTCTGCCGCCATGACGATCATCGCTTTGTTATCGATTTTCGGCGCAAGCTCACCGGTAATTGTGGCGATTTGCATTGCTAAAGATTCGAGCTTCCCTAAACTTTGAGGCGGCTTTGCTAAAGAGTCTATGTACTGACGTGCTTTGCCTTCCATTTGTCGGTCGATTTCTTTAATT
The DNA here is from genome assembly GCF_040273735.1 of Solibacillus sp. NCBI lineage: Bacteria > Bacillati > Bacillota > Bacilli > Caryophanales > Caryophanaceae > Solibacillus > Solibacillus sp. The sequence goes on from NZ_JBELZM010000026.1 coordinate 11,651, forward strand.
TGTTCAATCGTTTGCTTTAGTAATTTCATGTTTCGTTTCCCCCTATTTGAATGAATTTTGACAATAAAAATAGCCTGCAGTTTATTCGATAACAAATAAACTACAGACATATCCAGTGTCTATAAACAGGAAGCGTACTTAGGCAGGTCTCCTGGCTCAGATTCACGATTCCATAACCCCTTCCCAGATCTATATCCAGTGGGCTTTGCTATGGAACTCCTCTATACAGTGTTGGGATTACGCTAAAGCTTTTCACTTTATTCCCTATTCTCCCTTAACGGGCACCTAATGCTTGATGAATTTAACATTACTTTACGACGAACGACTTTTTTCGTCAAGGATGATTTTCAATAAGCAGGAATTAAAACGTTTTCTGATTCAGAATTCCTTAAATATAAAAAAAGTCCACCTCTTGAGAATGTTGACTCATCAGAAATAATAATACGTTCGGGTTTTGTTTCTTTAATGTTCTTAACGTCGAGACATGCAGAGGTTTGTAATGTGCATGCGAAATGAGTACGATATCAATAACTGGTAAGGTAATTCATCTAACAAATACTTTTCTGAATTTTCCCTTTTATCTCAATTAAGTTTCATGTATACTAATATAAAATTGAATAGAAATAACTAGGGGAGTCCAATAAGTTGGGCTGAGAATGAAACACGTTGAAGTTTCTTGACTCTTGGGACCTGATCTGGATCATACCAGCGTGGGGAAGTTAGCATCGTATTATAGTAATACTACTTCTGTATACATATTAGCCGGGTCCGACCATTTATTGGACACCGGCTTTTTTATGTACTTCATAAGCTTTTTTAAGCTCCTCACTGTTGTGCTCTATCTCTTGTCCTTATATTCAAAAAAGGAGAGATTTATTATGTCAATGTCACCATCTTCATTAAACGAACAGAGTATTTCCATTATGTCTAACTTTTCAGGTAGCAAAAAAGTATATGTAACAGGCTCTAGACCTGACATTAAGGTTCCAATGCGTGAAATCGAGTTAAGCCCGACAACTGGTACGTTTGGAGAAGAGGAAAATCCTCCAGTACGTGTGTATGACACCAGCGGACCTTATACAGACCCTGATCATTCTGTCGATATTACAAAAGGTCTCCCTGCCCTTCGCAGTACATGGATTCAAGAACGTGGCGATGTGGAGGAATATGATGGTCGTGAAATCAAGCCTGAGGATAATGGTTATAAAGATAAAAACGATCCTCGTGCTAATCATAACGTGTTTCCTGGTTTAAAGCGGAAACCGTTACGGGCTAAAAAAGGGAAAAATATTACACAACTTCATTATGCACGAAAAGGAATTATCACGCCTGAAATGGAATTTATCGCAATTAGAGAAAATATGAAACCTGAATTCGTACGGGATGAAGTTGCAAAGGGTCGAGCGATTATTCCTTCTAATATCAACCATCCAGAATCAGAGCCCATGATAATAGGTCGTAACTTTCATGTAAAAATTAACGCGAATATTGGCAATTCTGCTGTTTCATCTTCCATCGAAGAAGAGGTTGAAAAAATGACATGGGCAACACGTTGGGGTGCTGATAATATTATGGACCTATCAACAGGTAAAAACATTCACACAACACGGGAATGGATTATTCGAAATTCGGCTGTTCCTGTCGGTACCGTACCTATTTATCAAGCACTAGAAAAAGTAAATGGTGTTGCTGAAGACCTAACATGGGAGGTTTACCGTGATACATTGATTGAACAAGCCGAACAAGGGGTGGATTACTTCACCATTCATGCTGGTGTTCTTTTACGGTATGTTCCGTTAACAGCAAAACGTTTAACAGGTATTGTATCCCGAGGTGGATCTATTATGGCACAATGGTGTCTTCACCACCATAAAGAAAATTTTTTATATACTCACTTTGAAGAAATCTGTGAAATCATGAAAACTTATGATGTTTCATTCTCTTTAGGGGATGGCTTACGTCCTGGTTCCATTGCAGATGCCAATGATGAAGCTCAATTTGCGGAATTAGAAACTCTTGGAGAACTAACAAAAATTGCTTGGGAGCATGATGTACAGGTTATGGTTGAAGGACCGGGACACGTGCCAATGCACCTTATAAAAGAAAACATGGACAAACAACTGGAAGTTTGTAAGGAAGCTCCTTTCTATACTTTAGGCCCTCTTACAACTGATATAGCTCCTGGCTATGATCACATTACATCTGCTATTGGAGCTGCAATGATTGGTTGGTATGGGACAGCGATGCTTTGTTATGTAACGCCAAAAGAACATTTAGGTTTACCGAATAGAGATGATGTTCGTGTAGGGGTTGTCACTTATAAAATTGCTGCACATGCTGCTGATTTGGCAAAAGGGCATCCAGGAGCACATAAAAGAGATGATGCCTTATCAAAAGCTCGTTTTGAATTCCGTTGGAGAGATCAGTTTAATTTATCTTTAGATCCTGAACGTGCAATCGAATATCATGATGAAACTTTACCTGCTGAAGGTGCAAAAACAGCACATTTCTGTTCTATGTGTGGACCTAAATTTTGCAGTATGAGAATCTCTCAAGATATTCGTAATTTTGCAAAAGAAAAAGAACTTGATACGAAGGAAGCTATTGAAATAGGTATGAAGGAAAAAGCTGAACAGTTTAAGCAATCTGGTGGTAACATATATCAGTAACTTTCTTAGGGGGTCATTAGGATGAAAGTCGGAAAAATTGAAGAGGAAATTAATCAGCTCAAAACTCACCTTGCTGTTTTGGAGAAAAGTTTAAAAGAAATCCAGCAAAATTGTGATCATCATTTTAAGGGAAATCAATATCATGAAAAATGTATCAAGTGTAATAAAGTAAATGTTTTATATTATTAGTAAATAAAAAGTGTCATAAGAAATAAGAGATTCCATAAAAACCTTGCCTTAATTATTTTGTTAAGGCAAGGTTTTTAACTTTAACAAGTAAAGATAGTTTAGAGGGTGAATTTTGTCGTGCCATCTCCTTCTGGAAATGCTGGATCAATCTTTTCATGGAGGGCCATTTCTTCCTTTTCAATTTCGTTTTGCCTGCCTCAATATACAAAACACGGCAATAATCCTTTTTCCGAGTATGAAAATCACAAATTTGAATTCTGCTGTTCTGGGCTGATGATAATCTTTCAAAGCATTTAACAAACCACCAATTACATTCGAAAGGTCTCCCCGATCGCTAACGATTTTAATTGTTCATTTTCTAAATTCGCCTGCAGCCAATGAAAATGCAGCCGATCAATCGCTTCCTTCGGTGTATCATCTGCCAGCATATACGCACCGTAATGCATCGGGATGAACACTTGCGCCCTGACATCGCAAAATGCCTGGATTGCTTCTTCCGGTGTGACGTGGGATGTATGCATAAACCATTCTGGCTCGTATGCACCAATCGGCATTAATGCTGTATGAATGTGAAAGCGTTCTCCAATATCTTTGAACCCTCTAAAATACCCGCTGTCTCCGGCATAGTAAATACTTTGTGCATCTGATGCCTTTTGCAATACGAAGCCGCCCCAATGCGATGTGTTGGTATCCCAGAGCATGCGCCTTGTCCAATGCTGAGCGGGAACGAAATGAATTTCAAGCGCCCCTGTCTCATGCTTGTCGTACCACGAAAGCTCAATAAAGTTGTGCAGCGTATGACGCTTCATTAAATAATCGAGCCCTACCGGAATGAGAAACAATATATTCGGGTTTCGTTTCTTCAATAATTTTAACGTAGGTACGTGAAGGTGATCATAATGCGCATGCGAGATCAGAACGATATCAATTTCCGGTAATTCATCTAACCTCAAACCTGGCTCCGTTAATCGTTTCGCCACACCCATCCAATTTGCCCAAACCGGGTCCGTTAAAATATTGAGCCCTTCTTTTTGAATCAAAAATGTCGAGTGGCCAATCCACGTAACGGACTGCTCCGAGCGATTACTTTGTAAAAAGGCAATCTGCTTTTCTTCACACTGCGGTACTTCGTAATCGACGACTTTCTTTTGCTTTGACCGCTGCCATTTCAGGACATCTTTAAAAGTACCGAGCCGATCATTTTCGTCTAAATTTGAAAAGCGTTTTCTCATCGCAGCACTCTCCTACTTCTTAAAAGCTTAATTATATAAATTCCTACTATAATCATTCTGCTTTGGTTTCATTATTATCCTTGCAAAAAAGTAAACAAAAAAACTCAACAAAGTCCCGCGTGTAGTTAAGCTGTCTGATACCTGGATAGATGAAGTGATACCGCTCAAGATATTCAATGTGTAAAATACTAGAATTCCAAATAACGCAATTGTCATCACTTTATTTTTTCTTGCCAATTGTTTTCGATACAGCGGGCTGCCAATGCAATTTCCGCTATGCTTTGTCTCTTTAATTTGTTTAATTAAAGCATAAATTAAACATGTAATAATGATTCCGACTACTGCATATCCGATCATTTCATCCATTTTGATTTTCCCCGTTTCACTAATCTCCCGAATAAAAATCCTTTATTTTATTCGGCAAGATTTTATTCATAATGATGCCTGCCAAAGCCAAGCCAATCAAAATCATTCCAATTTCCAAAAGGTTTTTTAACCATGTGATTTCAATCTTATCCGTTATGTTGGATCCACCTATAATGATGAAAACAGCTCCAGCCCATGCCAATAAAAAACCTGCACCAAATTGTAGCCATTCCTTTTTCGACAGCTGTTTAAAAGTCACCCTATATTTATAAAATTTACTAATCGCAAAGATTAACAAAAACCCTGTTAGAATATAACCAATCATCACAATCCCCCTGCTTTAAATTGTTTATGTATGATAATCCAGCGCATCTGTTCTTTTAAAATGTTTGATTGTTGCCCATAACGAGACGATGAACAAAAACGAAAACAGAATAGAAGAAATCACCGCTAACCACTTAGCAACGATTGAAGTCGGATTAAAAATAAGCTGGATATTTTTCAACAAGAAACCTGCACACATAATGTGAGCTATGATTAAGCTAATACATATAGAAATCGCCTTTGAATTCTCTTGTGCCATAACCGCTCTCCCATTTAGTTATTATTTTACTATGCTAACATATTTTCCTAACACCAGGTAGTATGGAATCCAGCTCATAAAACTCGCCGCGCCTTTCAACAAATAAAAAAAACCAGCATGAATTTCTCCATGCCGGTTTCCCTCAAATCAATTACGTATTTCCTTAATCGCTCCATACACTTTCACTCGGTTACGTCCTTCTTCTTTCGCCGCATATAAAGCGGTATCTGCTTTATGCAATAGCTGGTACAATGTTTCCTCTGTCGAGTCTTTTACTTCCGCGACACCAATACTTAACGTAGCCGAAAGATTCCCCGCTTCTGTCATGAGGGGCGTCTTCTCAACAGCACGCCGAAGTTGATTGGCTAATATTTCGCCCGTTGCTTCATTGTACCCTTTCAGTGCAATAACGAACTCCTCTCCGCCATAACGCGCGAAGAAATGTTCTTCCAGCAATTTTGTTTGGCAAGCCGTTACGACGTGCACGAGCAATTGGTCCCCAATATGATGACCGTACGTATCATTCACTCGTTTAAAATGATCGATATCCATTAATAGAACCGTAAACGGCATACCTGTTTCCTTAGCTGCCTCAAAATCCTGCTCACTTTGCTGTAAAAATGCGCGCCGATTATAAATCTTAGTCAGCTCATCGTAATAAGCCTGCTGCTCCAGTTTTTTCTGTAGCCTCTTGATCTCCGTAATATCCGTAAAAACCAATAACAGACCTTTGCTGTTTCTCGCTTGTTCCAATGAAGTAATGCGAACTTGATAAACCCGTTCGGCATCTTCCGAACATAGCTTTATTTCTTGAACGTCCGCAATATCGGCCGTTAATTGGAATGGCAGGGACTCTCCTGTCTGCTCCTTCCAAAACATCACGAAGTTTTTGCCGAACATCGATTTGTTCAAATTCTGCAGCATCGCTATTGATGCTTGATTGAATTCGATGAGGCGGTATGATTCATCCAATACGATGGCCCCGTCATTGATACTATTATAGATTGTATCTTTCGCAATCGGCATAATCCGAAACAACCGCGAAGTGCTAATCGCCCAAAGATATAATAATGAAGAAAGCCATAAAATCATCGGCACCGGATCAACCCCTGGAGGTGTGAATCCATTCAAATAAAGAAAAGCCGTCACGATCGGAACGAGCTGACCAAACATTAATGCAATCAATTGTGGACGATATGCCTTCGCCGTTTCCTTCCAATGAGAAATCAACAGCAAAAACGCGACAAACATGCTGGAAAACGTGTATACACCGTGCACCATGTACCACATGCCAATCTCCTGATAAACGAAAGGTGCCCCTAAATTAGGGTCTAGTTCAAATACTCGATAATGAAGATGATGCCAGTTATTTGTCGCTACCATTATAATTGTAATAAACGGAATAAGAAGTATGAGCATGCTTCTTCTAACCGTCAACTTAAAGCCTAAATAGCTCATGACGTACAATAAACCTAATGTTGCAGATGTAGGCATCCCGATGTAGAGAATGGTGTTCCAGAAACTGATTTGTTCGAGCGTCGTCGATATTAAAGTCATAGCCGAAGCGAAACAGTATATGCTAATGGCAGCTGTATAGAAAATAAAATAATTTGCGATATTCGTATATTTATGACGTTTGCTAAAGGCATAGAGACATAAGTACAAATTCAGTACTCCCGACGTACAAACAAGCGTTATATACATGGTCAATTGCGAACCCATTATTGGTTTACCCTCTCTTAATTAACACTTTTTTCTTATAATGTAGCACATTCTAAAAAATAAATGGATATTTTATTGCAATAACAAACTAAGAATGCTAGGGAAATATGAAACGGAATCCTACCATTTAATGTACTAAAAGTATCATTAAACTATGAAAATAAGCCTTATCCCTTTACTTCCCTTCTTCTATCATCCAGAATTACTAGTTAATAGAATGAAAATATTTTTCCGAAATATTAGAAGGGAGTGTATTTCATGATCCAAAAAACGATAAAGCGGAATAACGTACATATTCTTGGAAAAGGTGAAAAACCACCATTAATATTCGCTGCTGGATTCGGATGTGACCAAACGGTATGGAATGATGTTTCTCCTGCTTTTGAAGAGGATTATCAAGTGATTTTATTTGATTATGTTGGGTTTGGTAATTCAGACATTACAGCTTTTGACCTTATGAAATATGGAGAACTGTCCGGATACGTGCAAGATCTATTAGATATTTGTGAGGCTCTCGATTTAAAAGATGCTGTTTTTGTAGGTCACTCGGTAAGCAGTATGATCGGTTTATTGGCTTCTTTATCGAAACCAGAATATTTTTCACAAATGATCATGATCGCTCCATCACCAAGCTATATAAATGATCCTCCTGCATACTACGGTGGGTTTGAAATGAAAGACTTACTCAATTTAATGGATCTAATGGAAAAAAATTATATCGGTTGGGCAAATGCTTTCTCGATTACATTATTAAACAATACAGCAAATGCAAGGGTAGCAAAAGATTTGGAGGATCGCTTCTGTTCAACAGATCCTTTATTTGCGAATACGTTTGCAAAGGCTTGTTTCTTTACTGATAATCGTAAAGATATTTCGAAAGCTACTGTCCCGTCCCTTATTTTACAATGTTCTGAAGACGTCATTGCGCCAAGGGTAGTTGGCGAGTACCTACATGAGAATATGCCAAACAGTACGATTGCCTATATGAATGCAATCGGTCACTGTCCACATATGAGCGACCCAGAGGAGACAATTCAATTAATAAAAAATTATTTATTGGAGCAATCTGTGCCACTTATCGGTGAGGGCGTAGGGGAAATTTAAATGAATGAACTCATAGAAAACGCTCCGTGCGGGTTTATCACTTTATCTTCAGAAGGTAAAATTCTTACTATCAACAAGACATTGCTAAATTTGCTGCACTATCAAACATCTGAGCATCTTATTGGAAAGCATTTTAATGTGCTGTTATCTGCTTCCTCTCAGATTTTTTGTCAGCTTTATTTAGTACCTCTGATTAAAGTGAAGCACGTTGTAGAGGAGATGTTCCTTACATTACTAACTGTAATGAAAGAAGAAATCCCTATATTATTAAACGCATCTATCCAGGATAATAATCAGTTGATCTGTATTATTTTCCCGATTCATAATCGGAGCGCATTGGAAGACGCGCTCATTAACTCCAGAAAAATGACGGAAGATGCGTATTTAGAAAAAGAGCAGGCCGTTTTGGAATTGGAAAGAAAGCAACAGGATCTAGTGCAGGCCAATCAAATCAACACAAAAATCCTGCGAGAAACTGAACGCGATTTACAGATTGCCAAAAAAATTCAGGAAACCGCATTAACGAAAGACATCATCAATGACAATATTCAGATCCTGTCTTATTATCATGCATCCAAAGCTTTATCCGGTGATATTTTTGGTTTTTATCAAATAACGCCGCAAAAATACGGCATTATTTTACTGGATGTTATGGGGCATGGGGTATCATCTGCTTTAATTACGATGTCTCTTCAATCGATGTTCCAGAAGTTAATTTCCAGAGGTGTAGCACCCGATATGGTGTTAAAAGAATTGGACCAATTCCTGCACAATTTATTCCAACATAACGAAGATGCGTGGCATTACTGCACAGCAATCTACTTAAACATCGATCTTAGTGAACAGACGATTGAATATATTAATGCAGGCCACCCCCCTGCCATTGTGCAAGGAAAGAATGGGATGCAGCATGAATTAAGCACAACGAATCCTCCATTAGGAACATTTGATAATATTCAATTTAAATCAAGAACTTTGCACTATAAACCCGAGACAAGAATTCTTTTGTATACAGATGGTGTTTCCGAAGCATTTGAACTAAACATATTAAATCATTTGCTGAACGACACAATCTCGAGTCCATTAGCAAAAACAAAAGAGACCATTCAACATGCACTTGAAAATAAAGAAGATATATATAGTAAATACAATCACGATGACCAATGTTTTATATTGGTTGAGTTATAAAAAACAGCGGAAAAGCTTTTCGCTGTTTTTCCATTTTCCTACTAAGCAGTGACTATCTGTCGTATCGTTCCCCCTTCATTACGAAATGAAGGATAATAAAATACTTATCCGAAATATTGAGCATATGAAGGTGGTTATATTTGAAGAAATTAATTTTAATATTTAGTTTCATTTTTTTAACTGCTTGTTCAAATGAAACACATTCTATTTACGGAGAAATCTATTCTATTGACGAAGAAAGCATCATTGTTGGTTGTTCAGATTTAGTTAGAAAATCGAAAGATGACATAGGTTATTCTTGTGCTATAAAAATAACCGAGGAAACAATCATTAAGACTCAAGCTGGTGATGTAGTAACATTTGATGAATTAAATATTAATAATATGGTTTCAGTGTATTTTGAAGAGCCAATAACAGTAGGTGCCGGTACTGAAAGACAAACATTGGAAGCTAAGGAGATAACGGTGTTCGAAAATTAAGGAATACTTGTAGCAAGGCTATCGTATTCCTATAAAGCAAAAGAGGAAATCGTTTTGACTTCCTCTCTTTTATAATTTTTTCACATTGTTTTTAATGAGATTTTGAACAAAGAGAAACAATTCTGAATCCCTTTCCACAACATACTGTTCCATATTTTTTTGACCTTCAATGATTCCGATTATATTTCTTTCGTAATCAAATTTTATTCTATAAGTGGTTTCGATCTCTTTGCTATTTATAATAATATACGAATCAGCATTAAACGACTGTACGTTTGGGATTAACTTCTTCCTCACCTCCAGGCTATCTAATATTGCACGAAGCTGTTCAAGTTCTTCTGAAGTAAGGTCATGCCAATCCAATCCTTCCGGGTATGAAGTTTGAGCACTTTCAATTACTGTATCTAATTCAGTGACCTCATTAAAAACTATTAGACGCTTACTGTAAAAAACTAATATTAATACCGTAATAAGTATCGTTAATAGAAACCATATTTGCTTCTTTCGTATGGCTACCGCCCCCTCATTATAAAATATCCCTTTTTTCCCTTTATTTAATTATAACAAAACTATCGACCTAAACTAAAAAGCAGCAAACGTCATTAAATCAACGTTTGCTGCTTTTTCAGGAATTCCCGAATTCCCCAAACTTTCTTGAGCAGTTCTTTAATATAAAGTTGGAGTTGGAGGAGAACAGTGGTAGGAAACAATATCGCTTAAAGCAATCGAATATTGGTTCCATCTTCCGCCGAAAAATCTAAAACCATAAACTCTTGATTCTCCGACCGCTGTTAAGTAAAACCAAAAATTATCATTATTTCTAAGCCACATATATGTGAAACGATATAAACAATTTTGAATACCTCTAGTATTTTGGCTATAGTGAGGCATTTGTTCCATATTTTGCATGAGGCAAGGTGCACTCCTTTTGAAATTAGACTTATAACCAGTTTATGTTTAGGGAAAAGTTTGGGTTGGATACTCGCCCTGATTAGTTTACATATGAGGTTAGAGAGGTTTCAGGAACGGAAAAAAGGAGATGCCACGTTCAAATAGGGGCATCTCCTTTTTCCCGTTAATACGTGGTTACTTTGGCTACTTTTTGAGCCGTGTAAATCCAGCGCTGCCACCAGGAGAGGTTATCCTGAAATTCTTCCACATCAAGTGTGTAGAGAGCATCTTCATTCTTCCAAAGTCGCTCAAAATATTGTTCCATATCCAAGGCGAGCGCGCTATCATTTGGAGCGAGGATGCGTACGTTATTTTCCAAGTTGTAATTCTCCAATGTTCGTTCCGTATAGTTGGAAGAACCGCTTGAAATGATTGTTTGTTCCGCTGTTTGAATCCAAATGGCTTTTGTATGGTATTGGCCAACTACGGTATTGTACCAGCGAATGTTGATTTGTTCATTTGTATCCTCAAGCAGCTCATTCACAACCGGTCGATTCGGCAGGCCGGACTTTTCCTGGCCAAATGAGTTTTCATTCGGGTCTAGAATCATATTCACCTGCACGCCCCGGTTTACTGCATCGGTTAAGGCGTTGACAATGTCGCGCTGAGCAATAAAGAACATGCCAATCCAAATTTTATCCCCTGCTTTTGTCGCAGCTAAATCTTGAAGCAAAGCATCCAGAACTTTCTTCTCGGTCAAATATTGTACTGCATACTGGCCGTCATCTTGCTGAGAAATATCAGCCCTCGGCAACTTCGGACCATCCGACATGAGTGACACCGCTTCTTCTGCCTCCAGAATATCGTTTATGACTGGGCCCGTTACTTTCAAAGCAAGATTTCCGTGAAAGCCACTTGCATCATGCGGGTTTGATGATGTGATAATCGCTTCCTTTTCCGAAACGGCCGCTTTGCGGTGGTTGGCTTTTACGTTGAGCAGTTCCAAATAGGAAGATACGTTCATTTTTGGTGCTTTGCTCGCCATGGCGTTGCCAATCCATCCCTTGCCGTCATGGTCGAACCATTGAAAAAATAATCGGTATAAGCCTGAATAAATTGGCGTGGAATCCCTTAGTGGTTCTAAATCAGTGTAAATGATTTCTACCCCAGCTTCACGCATCTTCTTGAACCACGGCGTTTCATAGGAACCATAGCCCTTATTTAGCGGATCGGTGATGAAAACAACCGGCATATCGGGATTGTTTTTCTTTTTCTCTGCAAGCTTGTCAGAGAGGTTATCTGCGATTGGCGGGAAGTCTTCTTTTTCATCGAAATACCCATCCATCAAAAAGAAGTCCACCACCACAAACTGTTCGGCATCATCAATCAATGTATAAACTTCATCAAATATCTGATTTTCATGTTTCCGATTCGTACCTTCTTGGTCTTGCGCATAAGTTAAATCCGTTATCATTTCAATATTGTCAGTTCTATGTAATTCCCCTTCATAGGAAATATCTTTCGGCAATGGTTTATATGTATGCCATAACATTTCTCCTATATATAGCACAATCAAAAGAAGTATAAGAACGCTTATAACTTTTTTTCTGCGACTCCAACTGTTCCATTTCTTCTGAACTTTTCCCATCGAAATTCCCCCAATACTCTTGTGCTATTAGTTCCCGTGATCAAGCAAAGTTAAACAGCGCTTGCTTGCATTTTGGGTGGAATTTCCAGGCTGAAAGCTAATAAAGATTAAATTTTTACAGATTAAATCATTAGAATTCAAGTTATATAGATGCGAAAAACCACTTTCCATTTCCGACGTTCAAATTTCACTATAAAAAAATGCGAAAACCATTAAAACAACTGGTTTTCGCATTTCGTTATAAAATCTTTTTATCATTAAGAGTGCTTCTTTAAATACTCTAAAGTCGCCTTCGCAAGTGTGTTTGCAGCAACAAGAAGTGCGCGCTCGTCGATATCGAACTTTGGATGGTGATGCGGATATGCTTCTTCTTTCTCAGGATCACGGGCACCTGTGAAATAAAATGTTCCCGGTACTTTTTCTAAATAGTAGGCAAAGTCTTCTCCGCCCATTTCCGGTTCGCAAATGACCACTTCCTCAACACCCGGTGTATCCTTTGCCTGTTCGATGAAGAATCTTGTTGTTTCCCGATCATTAATGACAGCTGAATAGCCGTGCACATAATTGTATTCGTAATCAGCCTTCATCACTAAGCACGCTGCCTTCAGAACATCTTCCAGCTCACGTTCAATCAGGTCACGCGTTTCTTCATCAAATACACGTGCCGTTCCTTTGATTTTTACGGAATCAGCAATGACGTTAAATGGATTTAACGCTTCAAAGTGACAAACCGAAATAACTGCCGGTTTCACAGGACTAATACGTCTGCCTAAAAGCTGTTGGGCATTCACAACAAATTGCGAGCCGATGTAAATCGAGTCTTTCGTTTCCTGTGGTTTCGCACCGTGTCCGCCTTTTCCTTTAATCGTAATGTAGAAGCCATCTGCTGCAGCCATTAACGGACCTTCGCATACAGCAATTTTCCCATGCTCTACCGGTGCCCATAAATGCTGGCCGAAAATGACATCTACTCCGTCCAGGCAGCCATCTTCAATCATCGCAATCGCTCCACCCGGCGCAATTTCTTCACCGAATTGGTGGATGAACACGACATTCCCCTGAATCTCGTCCTGGATTTTGTTCAGTGCTTTTGCCAATACAAGGAGTGACGCCGTATGCCCGTCATGACCGCATGCATGCATTCGGCCATCCACCTTCGATTTATATGGGACATCATTTTGCTCCTGAATTGCCAGTGCATCGAAATCTGCACGTAATGCCACCGTTTTACCAGGTTGACCCCCACGCAATGTAGCCACTACTCCTCGACCACCTACACCTTCACGTACTTCATGTCCAAGCGCTCGATGGTATTCTGCAATATATTTTGGCGTCTCCACCTCTTCATGCGAAAGTTCCGGGTTTTCATGCAAGTAACGACGGATCGCTACCATTTCTTCAAAATGCTGTTCCAGTATGTCAAAAATATTCTTCATGTTTTCCATCCCCATTTTCTAAGTTGTCTGTTTTTCAAATGATATTCGTGTATCCTGACAATTATTTTAAGTAAATGCCGTCGCCAGGTCCTAATGGCAGGCCAAGTAAGAACCAGATTGCGAATAAAATAATCCACATAATCGCGAAGAATACCGAGTAAGGCAGTAACGCTGAAATTAATGTACCAATTCCAATATTTTTGTCGTAGCGTCTAGCAAATGCCAGTAAAATCGCAAAATAAGCAAGCATCGGTGTAATCGGGTTCGTAATTGAATCCCCTACGCGGTACGCCATTTGTGTTACAGCTGGCGAGTAGTTCAAGTACATGAACATCGGTACAAAGATTGGAGCAAGTAATGCCCATTTAGCCGATGCACTTGCGATCAGTAAATTGATCAATGCACAAATGATAATGAAGCCGATAAACATCGGTGCGCCTGTAAAGTTCATATTTTGCAAAAACTCTGCGCCTTTAATCGCTAAGATCGGTCCAATGTTACTCCATCCGAAATAAGCAATCATTTGTGCTGCAACGAATGCCAATACGATGAATGAAGATAGGTCACCGATTGATTTAAACATTTGTTCCGCTACATCGCGGTCCGATTTTACTTTTTTCGTAACGATACCGTATGCTAAGCCTGGTAATAAGAAGAAGAACAGCATAATCGGTACAATACCCGTCATAAACGGTGAATTTAAAAAGCCGTTATCTTCAGGATTTCGTAGTAGCCCTGATTCCGGTACTACTAAAATCGCCATTAAAATGACGTATGCTAATGTTACAATCCCTGCCCAGCGAAGCCCTTTGTTTTCTAAAGCTGTAAGTGGTTCAGCGACTTCAATCTTCCCGCCGTACTTACCAAAGCGAGGTTCTACGAATTTACCTGTTACCCAAGTTGCGACAACAACTAAAACAAATGTTGAAACGATCAGGAAGTAGTAGTTCATTGTTGCAAGTCCGGTATATGTAGGATCAACCAATTGGGCTGAAGTTTGGGTAATGCCCAGTAATAATACGTCTAAGGACGAAATAATAATATTCGCACTAAATCCTCCGGCAATTGCTGCATAGGTAGCAATTAACCCAACTAGCGGATTTCGTCCGACACTCATGAAAATCATTGCGGCGATTGGAGGTAAAATAATGAAGGCTGCATCTGCGGCAACATTCCCGACAAGACCTGTAAATAAAATAACAGGCAAGATGATTTTTTTAGGAGCACTTAAAACTGTCTTTTTCATTAAAGCCGATATTAAGCCACTATTTTCAGCTACCCCAATACCGATCATTGTTACAACCACGATGCCAAGTGGTGCAAAGCTCGTAAAGTTACTTACCATGTTTGTAACGATTTGAATAAGTCCTTCACGATTCAATAGATTGATCACTTCAATTGTTTCGTCAGTTCCTGGCTTAACAGCTGAAACCCCAAGTTTTGATAGAACAAGTGATAGCGCAAGTACAAAGAACGCTAAGATGACGAACAGCGTAACCGGATCGGGAAGCTTATTCCCCGCACGTTCGATGCTGTCTAGAAACCTATCAACCATTTTTTTCTTACCAACTTTACTTTCCATATGCGTCCCCCTAGAAGTTTAATGTTTAAAAGAATAGCAAAATATAAAGAGGATAGCAATGAGTTATGCAAATTTTTAGATTTTTCTTTATATTTATATAGTAATTTTGTATATTTAAGGGGTATTTTGGATGATAAGCTTTTTCCTAGGGAATTGTATTTACCCAAAATAAATTTCCACACAAAAAAAGCCTGGCGATAGCATGGCACGTCAGCTGTGCCATGTTTCCCATGCTTTCCATTCCGTATTTTATGGTGATGCTCATATGTAAAAGCGAATATTCTTTTAATAAGCTCACATCATCAAGTTAGTTATTAGTGAGTGCACGCTTTTTTTGAACGTACATATTTTTTAATTTAGCGTAGTAGGCCGCGGCATGTACTGCCCCTGCATCCGTTTTACGTAAAGCAAACTCGAACGCCTCTACTAAATGTTCTGTAGTAACCAATTCACTTCTGATTTTAATTAAATCGTAATGCTTATAATTGTCAGGTACTCTCGATAAAATTTCCTGATCCCCGGTAATTGAAATTAAATGATCGTCGTTAAAAAAAAGTTGTAGCATCGTTCATGTCCCCTTTTCTGTTTATTATCGTGATGTCACCCTTTGATAAGCTTTATAATTAATTTAATCGGCTTCTTACCATTACCCCGTTTTTAGCTAAATTAATCGTCAATTATTTTAGCAATTCAAAATAAAACGTTAACTATCTCTTTCGACTGAATTTCAATCGGTCATAAAGGTATTATAAAGATACACAGCCAGCAGTACTTTTAGATGATCTTCATAATGATTAAAATCAATTTTTAATATATCTTCAACTTTTTTGATACGGTGATAGAGCGTATTTGTATGAATATGAAGTTCCTTTGCAGTCGTTGCCATTGAACGATTATTCTGTACATACGTGAAAAGTGTATGTAGAAGTTCGTCTTTTGTTTCATGGTTAGTCCATAGTGAGGAAAATGTTTCACTTAGAAATGAGTTAATTTCTTCAGCAGGATGGTGCAAAAATAGTGTACTGATACCAATATCCCTGTAATGCAGAAGACCTTTTTTCTTTTGTTTTTTCAGATGAAGAAGAGCCTTTTCTGCTTTCAAATGGTAATCTTTAGCTTTGCCGGGATAGTATTGTCCTGTGCTTATTCCTGCCCGGGCTACTACTGTAAATCGCTCATTCCACCAATTCATACCGTTTTTTAATATGTTGGTAATGATTCCTTCTCCAGCTGAATCTCGGGTAAAAGATAAAACGGTTATTTTATTATTGTAGCTAAATAGAAGACTGTTCTCTAAAAGTAACTTCTCTTTTAAATGTGCTAGAAGAAGCAGTGCATCATTTTCAAGCGAGAGTAAATCGGCATTTCCATCTATTTCAATTAAAGCGATTTGGAGAAAATGATCATTATGAATTCCTAACTCCTGCGCAACAAGCTCAGCCTGCTGGGGATTTCTAATCTCTAAAAAACGATGGTAGGTTTCATACGTTTTCTTGTACAAAATTTCAGTCTGGGATCTAAGCTTCATAATTTCAAGCGAGAGAGTCAGAGCTCCTTGCTCAATGATCAATTGGTCGAGTTGTGATAGAGGGGTGCTCCCTTCTACAATGAGACAACCTAAAAAAACAGAGCCTGACCTTATCGGATAAATATAGCAATCAATTTGAACTGAATCATACGTCGATACGTAACTAGCTTCAGTTTTATTTGCAAAGAGTAAGAAAATGTCGTCCAGAATCGTGGCAATATGTTTAATATGCTGCGGGATGTAATTTCCTTCAAGGTAATCCGCATAGACAAGCTTTCTCTCCATTAGCTTATTCATTTCCAGAATAATCGCTTCCAGTCCTTTATTCTGAACGGATAACTTCGTGAGGTGCGTATGAATTTCTGTACGCTTCTCTAACATCGCATTCGTTTCTTTAAGCTTTTTTGATAAATGGGTAACTTCATCCAGGCTTTTTTGTACTTCTGTGTGAAGCTGTGCATTATATAGTGCAGTTGCTGCTTGGGAAGCGAAACTTTGCAGAAGAAGCAAGTCTGTTTCACTTAGGCCATCTTCTATATCAAAACAGTGAAATGTCATGACCCCCATCGTTTTTGTCCCGATTGCTACAGGGACAGACAAAATGGATTTAATAGTAGGGCTATTTTGATGAGCCTTCGTAATGAACTCAAGGTTCTCCTCACTTAAATTTGTCATGCTATTATAAATTTCTTCCGTTGAGGTAATTAACCTTATAACGCCATCCCTGAACACCTTTCCTGTAATGGACTCACCTATATTTACTTTAAAGAATCTAATGTTTTCATTAAAACCTACATATGTCTTTACTATGAGCTTATCCGAGATCGCATCATACATTTGTATATATCCAGCCTCTGCTGTTTCAACAATCTTCAATGCAGAGTACATAATTTTCTTCAATACTTCATCTAATTCAAGCGTCGAATTAATTGCTCGAAAGCTTTCCATAAGGTTCATTACATGATTTTGAGCTTTTTGATTTTCCCTACTTAACTGTTGAAGCAACGCCTCATTTTGTTCCATTTCTTCTCCCCCTTGTTGAATTCAACAACTTTCCACCCATAACTTTGTTTGGCTACACATGTGCACGACATTTCCGAAATTATATAATATTCAATAAATATTGAAAATAGAAAACGCTTACTTAAACTATTATTTTATTGAAAAACAGTTTATTTCGCTCGTTTTCTATTATTTGAACAGTGCACATTCACATTGGATGGGTAACTTTTAAGGGAGGGTATTTATGAAAAATGAACAAGTTCCTAATAAAAAGAGGCATATCATTCTTTCCTTGCTGTTTTTAGGATGGTGTTTATCCTATCTTGACAGAATGGCGATGAATGTTGGGATTGTGGAAATTGCGAAAGACTTTAATCTTAGCCCGTCTGTAATGGGCGTAGTATTAAGTAGCTTTTTTGCCGGTTATGCATTAATGCAGTTGCCTGGTGGTTGGCTTGCCGATAAATTCGGGTCAAGAAAGGTAATTGTAATAGCCATCGTTCTATGGTCTTTATTTACCGTTTTTACTGGAATGGCTTGGTCTCTTATGTCGATGATTATTATTCGTTTCATGTTCGGACTTGGTGAGGGAGGATATCCTGCTGCAAGTTCGAAAGCAATCGCGGATGTCTTTCCAAAGAAAGAACGGACGAGTGCCCAAACGATCATGATGTCATCAAATTCACTTGGTGGAGTGATTGCTCCTTTAATTGCTACCCCTTTACTTGTGTGGATTGGCTGGCAAAACCTCTTTTTTGCAATCGGGATTTTAGGATTCTTTGTTGCAGCCCTGCTCTGGTACTATTTAAGTCCTCAAAATATGCAGGTAGAAATTGTTGAGGAAGAAACAGTTCAAAAAGCATCCTTTAAAGATGTGTTGAAGATTCCTACAAGCTGGCAGTTGGCAATCATGTGGTTTGGCGTAAGTACGGTTATTTGGGGGCTCATCTCATGGATGCCGCCATATCTTGTCGATGTTAGAGGGCTTGACTTGATGTCGATGGGGATGCTTACATCCATTCCCGCTCTGGCTGGGGCTGTAGGTGTTATCGTCGGCGGGCAGCTTATTAAATCTTTATTAATAGGAAAAGAGAAGTATCTTGCGATTATAAGCTTCATGATCATGATCGGATCTCTTTATTTATTATTCAATGCGCCGTCCGTTACTCTCGTTATTATTTATCAGTCCATCTGTATGCTTTTCCACGGACCGATTGTAGCTATCATTTTTAGCCTTCCTCATAAATTA
Organism: Solibacillus sp.; assembly: GCF_040273735.1. NCBI lineage: Bacteria > Bacillati > Bacillota > Bacilli > Caryophanales > Caryophanaceae > Solibacillus > Solibacillus sp. Next base: position 30,519 of record NZ_JBELZM010000026.1, read on the forward strand.
TTCTCAAAAAACGTGATTGGATCTACGTTTGGAATGATCAACCTTGGCGGAATGATTGGAGCATTCCTCGCGCCAATGGTAATGGGCTATTTAATCGAAGTATTTAATGGCGTCTACGCCTCCGCATTCCTTTACATAATTGCCTGTGCAGTTTTAGGAATCATTGCTGCAGCTGGTCTAAAACCGGATCGTCCTGCTTCAGGCGGAAGAAAACAGGAATCTCCAAACTTAGAAACGATATAAATAACGGAAATGGAATGGACATACATTTATAGCACATGTTCATTCCGTTAATGATACTAGTAAGGAGGTTTTCAGATGTTATTACATAATTTAATGAAAAGATTGGATGAACAAAAGGAGCGCATCATTGAAATTCGCCGCTACCTACATGAGCATCCCGAGCTTTCCTTTCAAGAAGAGCAAACAGCCAAGTATATTCTTGATTTTTATAATGACGTGCCAGTGGATTCGGTTGAAATGAACTTTGGTGGCGAACGTGGTATCGTTGTAACGATTAAAGGGGCGAAACCAGGAAAAACAATTGCGATTCGTGCTGATTTCGATGCCTTACCGATTCAGGAAGAAACCGGTTTGCCTTTCGCATCAAAAAATGAAGGGGTCATGCATGCATGCGGTCATGACGGTCATACAGCCTATATGCTAGTATTAGCGCAAATCTTGGCAGAATTTAAAGAGCAATTAAAAGGTACGATTAAAGTGATTCATCAGCCGGCAGAAGAAGCTCCCCCAGGTGGTGCAATCGGTATGATTCATGCTGGTGTTCTTGATGGCGTTGATGCCATTATCGGAATCCATGTTATGAGCAACATGAAAACAGGTCATATTTATTACCGAAGCGGAAACACGCAAACCGGAAGATCGTATTTTAAACTTGTCGTTCAAGGTAAAGGTGGACATGGTTCATCACCACATCTGGCAAATGATGCGATTATTGCTGCAAGTTCCTTCGTCATGAATTTACAAACAATCGTCAGCCGCCGCATTAACCCATTTGATACAGCTTCCGTTACGATTGGCAATCTGGATGGAAAAGGTACGTTTAATGTAATAAAGGACTCGGTGACAATCGAAGGCGATGTGCGAACAATGACCCCTGAAACGAGGGAAATAATAGAATCAGAGGTACGCGCCTTTACAGAAGGACTGGAAAAATCATTTGGCGTAGAATGTAGTTTAGATTATAACAATGACTATCCTGTTCTATACAATCATCCAGAAGTAACTGAACACGTACGCCAAGTTCTTGAACAAGCATCGATTCCTGAAATCGAAGCCGTATTAAAAACACTCCCACTCCCCCCTTCAGAAGATTTTGCCTACTATCTCGAAAAAGTACCGGGATGTTTCTTCTATGTTGGGGCGATGCCAGAGTCAGGTGAAGCATATCCACACCATCACCCTAAATTTGAAATTAATGAAAAAAGCCTCATTATAAGTGCCAAAGCAATGGCTGCTGTCGTCTCTTCTTACTGTGATGGAAACAACACTTAAAAAGAAAGCATTGAACTTATGCCTATGCGTGTTTGCCAATAGTGTCCTCTTGATTTTTCAGGGGGCGCTTTTTCTCACATTGCTCATTTTTACATTTAGATATATAGTGTATAATTTTTTTATAGTATTTTTTTCATGGAACATTTTGTCCATGTAATACACTAACAAAAGGATTTCCTTAAGTTCGGTATAATCAGTCTATAAAAAGCACATCGGTATTTCATTGTTGCGGTTGTGACGAAGTACTTGGAGAGGATAGACATCATCTATGAAAATAACACGCGTCATTAAATATAATTTAATCCGTCTGTTTCGGCTTAAATCTGGTCCACATCAAGTTGCATCAGGGGTAACGATTGGCTTTATCCCTAGCTGGCTACCTACATTCGGACTCGGCCCCGTTCTTTCCGTCGGCATGGCAAGACTCCTAAAGGCGAATACCGTTTCCGCACTTGTCGGCGGTGTCCTTGGCACTTTTATCTGGCCGCTACTTTTTTTCTTAAATTATAAAGTCGGAAGCTTGCTGCTCGATCGAAATACAAAAGTCGATGAATTCGATGAAGTAGAATATATAGATGCAATCGAACATACGTATACAGGCATTGTGAATTCCCATTCCAGTGGATTCACCTTTTTAACAGGTGCCATGTGCAATATAGTTACCTCCTCAATCCTTATTTATCTCATGGTGTATGTGATGTTCAAGATGTACCGAGTGAGGATTTTAAATAAAATTAGGTAATGATATCACATAGCACCTGCCTTGGTTTGGTTTTTAACTAAAAAAACTAGCAAATAAGGATATTTGCTAGCCCTTTTGCCAACCCCCTCTTTTAATGGAACGAACTGAATACTACCTTATCTATCGCCTTTCGGTAGCTCCTTACCTTTCAATAAAATTCCGTCAAACACTCTCGTATCCTTCTGATTAGTCTTTATATATCCAATATTATCTAAACCAATCTCACTAGGAATTTTTGTTATTTAAGGGGGGGTGAACTAAAAATGAGCCCGGTACAATACCGGACTCACTCATTTCACCAAGCTTAGTTGGCTTCTTCTTATTTAAGCTTCATTGTTTCTGCAATTAATTTCGGTAAATCCGTATTGTCGTGGAATCCTACAAATTTCTGCGATTGAGGACCATAAACATAAAGCGGGATATCTGCAGCCGTATGATTCGTGCTTGTCCAGCCGATAGACGCATGTTTACTTACTATTGTATTAATGGCATAGGATGCATCTTTCGCTTCCTTAATATAGTTAACATCGCTCTCGCTTAATGGAAGTCCAGTATATCGTTCCACTACTTCACGAACGTTTGAACGATCGCTGTTTAACTTGCTTGCCATAGTGTCCCCAGTTGCTGTGACATTTTTTAAAACACTTACTTTTGAACCTCCAGTTGTCATACCACCTGTGTCATGGTCACCCGCAACTACAACTAAAGTTTTCCCGTCTTTATTGGCAAAATCCATAGCTTTTTCAACTGCTTTTTCAAAAGTTGCTACATCCGACATTGCCCAAGCCGCATCATTGTCATGTCCTGCCCAGTCAATCTGGCTTCCTTCCACTACTAGGAAGAATCCATCCTTATCTTCTGCTAAAACTTCAATTGCTGCTTCTGTCATATCAGCAAGGCTAGGTTCTTCTGTTTCGCCGCGCTGTAATTCAGGAGCCAGTGAATCACCAGCGAATAGACCAAGTAGTTTATCGCCATCTTCCACATTTAAACCACTTACATTTGCTAATTCGTCTCTTGTCCCTACGAATTCAAAGCCTTTTTCTTCAGCTTCTTTAATAAGATGACGCTCCTCTTGATTTCCACCTTCAGATTTTGGCAGGAAGTTGCTTTTACCTCCACCAAGCATAACATCTACATCACTATCAACAAGCTGTCTTGAAATTTCCGCTTCTTTGTTTCGGCTATCAACATGGGCAGCGAAAGCAGCAGGGGTAGCATGGCTAATCGTTGACGTAGCCACTAATCCTGTAGATTTCCCATTTTTTTCAGCTGCTTCTAGAATCGTTTCAATCTTGTTTCCTTCTGCATCAAGTCCAATGACACCATTGTTTGTTTTAATACCAGTTGCCATCGCTGTACCGGCAGCTGCAGAATCGGTAGTATCGGAGTTTGCCGAATAAGTCGTAAACATTCCTTTCAAATGTTCCTCCCAAATCGCTTTCTCACCTTTATATGTACGATAATTCGCAGCATAGTCCGCACTAAATCCGTCCGGAATCATATAGATAACATTTTCCACTTTTCCATTATTACCATTTCCATTACCGGCATTTTCCGGTTTAGCAGCATTGGTCATTCCAAGGTTTAACCCGGAAAATGCTAGAGCTCCAGTTAGAGCGACAACACTTAGTTTTTTATACATTTTATCTCTCCTCCTCTTGTCTTCAAAACTAAGCTTAATAGACAAATATTGATGGAGAGTTAATGTGCCGTAAATTGTTCATTAAGAAAATTCATATAATTACGAAAAGGACCTTTGATTGTAAAGAACAGCCGAACAGAAACTATAACAATAATACTAGTACAATAACTAAGGTGTGTGGTTGTTATTTAACTAAAGCCCCCTGAATAATGACTTACCTTTCCAACTCTATATATTCTCTTAATAATTTCCATACATCTCTTTCTTTTCTCCATACAAACATACATTGAGCATAATAGGGCGCGCCATTGATTAAATTTGTTTCTCTACCTAGAACTAAATATTCATCTCCATTTTTGCGCTTAGTAATTGAAAAAATTTCAAAGCTTTTCTCCGCATTATCCAATTGTCTCAATACACTATTAAGATCATAGTCATAGTAATATGGGTCAGGTTGTTCTATATTTGAATGAGCCCAATACCCAACAAAACTCTTTGACATATAATCTCTAATCTTGTCACTATTCTTACTAACAAAACCGTCATTCCAAGCCCTAAAATAACTATTTAATAATTCCTTTATTAACTCCAACTTTCATTCCTCCTTACCTTATACAATTTCAATAAAAACTTAGTAACCTCCTGCTACAATAAAGGTTGTTTAACTACCTGAAGAAATTTACAGAGAAAAGCTGATTTTAATCAATCTTTATTACAAAATAAAAAAATATTATTCAACAAAATCGGCCTTAATCTCAAAAAAGAGCCTCTCCTTCTTCAAGGAGGTACTGCACCCCAAAAGTTAGAGTAAAAACTAACTTTTAGGGTGATTTTTTATGACGAAATATAATGAAGAATTTAAATTGATGGTGGTTCAAGAATATTTAAGTGGCTCACTGGGATATAGAGCGATAGCGAAAAAATATGGTGTCGGTGCTACACCGTTAAGGAAATGGGTACGTGCTTATAAAGAGTTTGGATGTAGTGGCCTATCTGTTAAGAAAACGAAGCAGTTTTATTCTGTTCAATTTAAATTAGATGTATTAAGCTATATGAAACGAACAGGTGCTTCCCATCAAGATACTGCGATTCACTTTAACTTGAATGATCCAACTTTAGTTGCTAGTTGGTATCATCGGTTTTTAAAGGAAGGGATAGAGGGCCTGCAAAGAAAACCAAA
>NZ_JBELZM010000027.1:0-30597 GCF_040273735.1 Solibacillus sp.
TTTTTCATTAATATTACATCCGCTGTCTCTAGTGCGACATCTGTACCGCCACCCATTGCAATACCGACGGAGGCAGTAGCAAGGGCAGGGGCATCATTGATACCGTCACCAACCATGCCGACATGGCCGGATGTTTTTTCGTATTGCTTAATATGCTCGACCTTCGTTTCCGGCAAGCACTCCGCTACGTAAGTTGAAACACCCGCTTCTTTTGCAATCGCTTTTGCGGTTGTTTCATTGTCACCAGTCAGCATGGCTACATTAATACCAAGTTCTTGCAATGCAGCCACCGCTTTTTTCGCTTCGTCCCGAACTACATCTTTAAGGGCGATCAGTGCTGCAATCCCTTGATGATCTTTGAGGAAGACAACTGTTTTACCTTCATTCGCTAATTGTTCGAGTGCTCCATCAGCAAATTGATGCGCCAAATTTGCTCCAACAAAGTCAGGTTTTCCAATTAAATAGGATTGTTCATTAAACTGCGCTTTCATTCCGTAACCAGGAATATCTTCAATAGTAATACTGTGCGGGGGGATGACATTCTGCTCTTTTGCGAATGCGTTAATCGCCTGTGCAAGGGGATGGTTTGACTGTCCTTCAATCCCTGCTATTAAAGCTAATGTCTGCTGTTTGTCTAAATCATCACGAACAATAAAATCTGTCACAACAGGTGTACCTTGTGTTAATGTACCTGTCTTATCGACAGCCAATATGCGTATAGAGCTTAAATGCTCTAAATGCACACCGCCTTTAACAAGTATCCCGTTTCTTGCACCATTGGAAATAGCTGAAAGGGTAGCCGGCATAATAGAAGCAACTAATGCACAAGGAGAAGCAACAACTAGTAACACCATGGCGCGGTACAGTGTTGTCGTCCAGTCCCAGCCTAATAAATAGTGCGGTAAAAACATCATAAGTGCTACGGCCAATAATACAGCTTTTACATACACACTTTCAAAGCGTTCAATAAACTGTTGTGAAGGTGATTTTTCACTATGTGCTGATTGAACAAGTGTAATGATTTTTTGGAATAACGTTTCGGAACTGGGCTTCGTTACTTTTACAGTTAATACACTGTTTAAATTTACTGTACCTGCAAAAACTTCATTTCCTACATTTTTAGTGATCGGCATTGATTCTCCGGTAATTGCTGCCTCATCGACAGTTGAGACACCTTTAAAAATTTCGCCATCTGCCGGAATACGTTCGCCTGGCTTTACTAGAATATGGTCGTTTACCTTCAAGTCTTTTACAGAAACTTTTATCGGTTCAAACCCGCCTCGTACAAGCCATGCTTCTTCTGGCTGCAATTCCATTAATGAAGAGATTTCACGATTGTTTTTATTCATTGCATATGTTTCAAGTGCACCACTTAAGGCAAATATAAAGATTAATACAGCGCCTTCCATCCAGTAACCGATAATGGCAGAACCAATGGCAGCAATAATCATTAGAATTTCTACATTTAAAGATTTACTTTCAATTGTATCTTCAATGCCTTCTTTTGCTTTTGCATAGCCACCGATGAAAAATGCTGTTAAGTATGCTATTACAGCAGCTGTCATTTGTTCTGTTGATTCCATTCGCCACGCGAGCAAAATGATAAAGCCTGATACTAAAGCAGCAATTAATTCTTTGTGTTCTAGGATTTTCTCATTTAGTGATAAGTTTTCTCGATTAGAATTAATCATAAATACCTCCTTGATAATGATTATTAATATTGATAAGGATTGATAATGAATTTCAATTAGATTAGAATTATTTCTTATTTATAATAATTATAATATAGGTCATTTATTTTGTAAATAACATACAATAGAGAATTAAAAAAATAATGCCTACTTGACTTATAAGGATTATAGAGTAATATAATGAAGTACATTTATAAAATTGGAGGAGTATACTTTGAATTTCTACGTATTGCTTAATATTGCTTTGCTGCTTATTGTCATTGCTTTTTTATATTTCCTTAAAACGAAGCATGTTAAGTTTTCAAATCGTGTTTTTATTGCATTAGGATTAGGTATTTTACTAGGGGTAGGTTTACAATTTGCGTATGGGGCAGGGGCTGATGCCGTTAATGAAACTGTGCCATGGTACAACATCGTCGGAACCGGCTATGTAAAATTACTGCAGATGATTGCGATGCCTTTAGTATTCATTTCGATATTAGCTGCATTTACAAAAGTGACATTTGGTAAAAACTTAGGTAAGTCAGCAGCGGTTATTTTATCAGTTTTAATCAGTACAACTGCTGTTGCAGCTGGTTTAGGTATTGCATCAACAGTGTTATTTGACTTAGATGCATCTCAAATTATGCAAGGTGAGGCTGAAATTGCACGCGGTGAATCATTGGTTGAACGTTCGGCAGAAGTGACACCTTTACCTGAACAGATTTTATCAATGTTTCCTGCAAATCCATTTGCGGATTTAACAGGGTCTCGTGCAACATCAACAATTGGGGTTGTAATTTTTGCAGCATTTTTAGGATTTAGTTATTTAACACTCCGTCGAAAAGAAGAAGAAACGGCGGCAAATGTAAAAAAAGGTGTCGATGCACTTTACGGTTTAATCATGGGTGTTGTACGTATTATTTTACGTTTGACTCCATATGGTGTAGCTGCCATTATGGCACGTACCGTTGCAACGAGTGATTTAGGGGCGATTATGGATTTAGGTAAATTCATCCTGGCTTCTTATGTGGCGCTGATCGCTATGTTCATCCTGCATTTAATCATTGTGGCATTAACAGGTTTAAGCCCATTAACTTATTTGAAAAAAACAGCGGAAGTATTGCTGTTTGCCTTTACTTCACGTTCAAGTGCAGGGGCATTACCGTTAAATATTCAAACGCAGACAAAGCGTCTTGGTGTTCCGGATGGCATTGCCAACTTTGCTGCTTCATTTGGTCTTTCAATCGGGCAAAATGGTTGTGCGGGTGTTTATCCGGCAATGTTGGCCGTAATGATTGCACCGACAGTGGGTATTGATCCGTTAACACCTGGCTTTATCGCAACATTAATTTTAATTGTGGCGATCAGTTCATTTGGTGTGGCAGGTGTAGGTGGTGGTGCGACATTCGCAGCCATTATCGTGTTATCTGCAATGGATTTACCGATTGCGTTAGCAGGTGTTTTAATTTCGGTAGAACCGTTAATCGACATGGGTCGTACAGCACTTAATGTAAGCGGGTCAATGGTTTCGGGTGTCGTATCAAGCCGTGCAACAAAAGAGCTCGATACAACAGTCTACAATGAACCAGCCGATACACAATTAGTTCAATAACATGAAAAAGTAAAGCAGCACAGACAAATTCTGTGCTGCTTTTTTTAACCAAACAATCGATCCCGCATAAAAAAGCTTGCGCTGAAAAATAGCCAAAGCATTAATGAAAGATATAGATATATATATCCAAAAGTGACGTAAGGGAGAATAACACTAACATAAATCGTATACAAAAGAGCAACAAGGAAACTGCGTTTGTACTGATATTTCGTACTCACGTGTACTTGAGCAGCTATAAATAATGCATTAATCAATATCTTAATATAGAACATAAAACACCACCTATAACTTATATAATAAAATAGTATAGCATACCAATAAATAGAATAGTTAGAATTATATGTAATATCTAACGGAATAAAAAACGACTTCAACCATTTGGTAGAAGTCGTTTTTCTTATCTATTAGAATACGCGCTCTGCATGCAATGCTAGTTTATCTAAAGAAGATTTCTCTACATCAGCATGTAATGAGTTACCATGAGAGTCCATCGTTACAACTGCAGTAAAGTCTTTTACAGTTAAATGCCACATAGCTTCTGGAATACCGAATTCCATTAAGTCTACACCGTCAACTGACTTGATGCAGTCTGCATAGTACTGAGCAGCACCGCCGATTGCGTTTAAGTAAACGCCTCCGTGTTCTTCTAAAGCTTTAAGTGTTTTTGGTCCCATACCGCCTTTACCCATAACAGCACGGATACCGAATTTTTTCATGATATCGCCTTGGTATGGCTCCTCACGAATTGAAGTTGTTGGACCAGCAGCTTTAACAACCCAGTTGCCTGCTTCGTCTTTCGCCATTACCGGACCACAGTGGTAAATAATTTGACCATCAAGGTCTACTGGCGCTTCTACACCTTCACCGATTAAGTGGTGATGGATTGCGTCACGACCTGTATACATACGGCCAGAAATTTTTACTACGTCCCCAACTTTAAGTGAACGGATTTTTTCTTCAGTAATCGGTGCAACCAATTCAACTACTTTGTTGTCCGAGTTATCTTGTTTTTCTTCATCACGGAAAGTGATTTTTTCACCTTCTTGGTAGTGCCAGTTTGTGATTTCGCCAGTCGCCGGATCAATATCGATTGCCATACGACGGTAAGCCCAACAGTTGTAAGCTACAGATACGAAGAATGAAGCTGGTAAACGGTCCATTACACCGATTTTACAACCTAGTAATGTTGCTTCACCGCCGAAGCCCATTGTACCAACACCGAATGTATTTGATTTTTCTACAATATATTGTTCTAGTTTTGCTAAGTCTTCGATTGGATTCACATCATCAACATGACGGAATAACTGCTCTTTTGCAAGATCATAACCTGAAGAACGGTCTCCACCGATACCAACACCGATGAAACCAGCAGAACAGCCTTGTCCCTGTGCTTGCCATACAGAATGTAAAATACATTTACGGATACCATCTAAGTCACGACCAGCGCGTCCTAAACCTTCTAATTCTGTAGGTAAAGAATATTGGATATTTTTGTTTTCACAGCCGCCGCCTTTTAAAATAAGCTTCACTGTTATATAGTCATTTTCCCATTGCTCAAACTTTACTACTGGAAGTCCAGCACCAATGTTTGTTCCAGAGTTTTTACCAGTCAATGAATCAACTGAATTGGGGCGTAACTTTGCATCACCTGTAGCTGCAGCAATTGCAGTGTGGATTGCTTTTTTAATTTCGATTTGGTTTACGCCAACCGGAGTATATACTTTAAATGTTGGTAGACCCGTATCTTGACAAATTGGAGATACATTATCTTCTGCCATTACAATATTTGTAGTGATTGTGTCTAAAGACATCGCTGCACGTGTACCAGCATTTTCTGCTTCTTTTGCAGCTTTAATAGCACGACGAACGTCTTTTGGTAAGTTAGTAGATGTTTCAGTTACTAAAGAATAAAGACTTTTTTCTAAAGTTTCTAAGTATGCCATCTTATTTTTCCCCCCAGAAAAATATGTGTATTTTGATCAATAAAATTAATATAAGTTAGAACAAAACTTTCACGAAGAAATGAATGTTATGTCTTTCTTAATAAACCATCTTACATTATAACTCTTTTAATGTGGAAAAAAAAGAGCGCTTACATGAATGTTTGTCAGATTAAAAGAAAAAACGGCGAATAATAGCAGAACTAGTCAAAAGAATCAAAAAAGCAATACCCAGTGTACAGGTATTGCTGAAATTTCTATTTTCTTAGCGAGATTGGAATTGGTCCATTTTGTCTTCTAAATCATCCATCATTTGAATTAAGCGATCAATATCTTCAATTTCCGTCGTTTCAGGATCGATTGCATCAAGCACTTCTAGGAAAATTTCCAGGCGTTCTTTTAAATATGTTACTTGTTGTTCTTTGTTTGTAATTGGCTTCATAATGTATGATGCTCCTTTTGTATTGACTTAATAATATTATACTACGCTCTTTTCTAAAAGTTAAACAACAACTTGTCTTATATAACGGACCAATCTATTAAATTAACTTTAAAAAATAGGAAATTGTATAGTACTTGTTAATTATTTTAAGATTCTGTTAATTTTAAATATTTACATAATTGATGTGTTATGATAAAGTAAATTCATACTTAAATATGAAGGAGATGGTCGGAAAAAACATGTATAGACAAACTCAAGAAAAGGAGGAAGTTTAAACATTTACGGCTAATTGCCGATACGACTGTTTACGCAACGCAGAAATGGAATATAGTGATATTTAAAACCCTAGTTAACTTTTAGAGATAAAGTTAGCTAGGGTTTTTGAGTTTACTTTTATTTCTCCCTAAAGCTGTGATACGATAAATTGTATGAACTAAGGGAGAAAAAATGAAATGAGTTATGAACAGCGCAGGTTTGCTATTTTAGTTATTATTGTATCAATTTCAGGATTTTCGCAAGGGATGCTTTTACCTCTGATTTCAGTAATTTTTGAAGGGGATGGAGTATCCTCAACGCTCAATGGTCTGAATGCAACAGGTTTATACATAGGTACATTATTGATCTCGCCATTTATCGAGCAGCCATTACGTAAATATGGTTATAAACCTATTATCATATTAGGTGGGGCGCTCGTGTTCATGTCACTGTTTTTATTCCCATTATGGAAAAGTGTCATGTTTTGGTTTATTCTCCGTCTATTAATTGGTATCGGGGATCATGCACTGCATTTTTCGACACAAACTTGGATAACTTCAACAACAGCTACACATAAACTTGGTAAAAGCATGTCAATATACGGCATATCTTTTGGTGTAGGCTTTGCTGTAGGCCCATTGTTTGTACCGCTAATTAAAATTTCGGAAAGCTTTCCATTTATTATTTCTTCGGCATTATGTTTATTAGCTTGGTCATTAATCTTTTTCGTGAAAAACGAAAAACCGGAAGCGTTGGCAGGAGATGCGAATGGATCGGGTTTCAAGCGTTATAGTCTTGCTATAAAGTATGGCTGGATTGCATTTTTACCGCCTTTTGTTTATGGGTTTTTAGAGTCTTCCTTAAATGCTTTATTCCCGGTATATGCGTTACGAAAGGATTTTGACGTAGCTTATGTATCAGTTATTTTGGCTGGCTTTTCGATCGGTGCGATTGTTATGCAGTTTCCGCTTGGTGCATTAGGCGATAAAATCGGTCGCCATAAAGTCATTGTTTCAGGATTGCTTGCCGGAAGCATCTTTTTCTTAATAGGCAACTTCTTCGAGCATTCCGAATTGTTTGTAGCGGCAGTCTTCTTTTTTGCGGGTATGTGTGTAGGTTCGATGTTCTCGCTTGGTATCACATATATGACCGATTTGACTCCGAAAGAGCTGTTGCCGACAGGTAACTTGCTTTGTGGTATTTTCTTCAGTTTAGGCAGTTTGACAGGTCCACTTTTAGGCGGATTATATTTGGAAATTTTCCCAAGTAACGGGTTTTTATTTGTTATTTCGCTCATGCTTCTGTCAGTAGCGGTTATCATCCAGTTCTTCGGAAAATCGAAGAAAATAGCTATATAAAAAAGCGGACGTTCTCTTAATTGGAACGTCTGCTTTTTACTGAAAAAAAGACTATTGCTGTAAAAATCATTGCTAAAATTATGTAGATGAATACATTTAAATAGTTTACACCACCAAATGTCACAGCAGCTTGAAGTGAGCTTGCCGAAGTTGCCGAATTTTCATCATTGCTCGGGAAGATGAAGCCTGCAAAAGACGAGATCGCCCAATAAGAAATAATAAAAGTGATCACTACAAATAGAAAGTTTTTCATATTAATACCTCCTGGCGATTTCTATTTTACATGAAAAGTAAAGAAGTGGGGGAGATTCTGTTACAATGGTTCATTTAAAAAAGCGACGTAACCCATATAAGAGCTTCGTCGCTTTCATTGTTATTTTGCTTCTGGATCTGGTTGGTGAAGACCGAGAATATTATTTTCGGTATCGATGAAATATCCTTGCCAAGCCATACCTGGCAGCGCATATTTAGGTAAAGCTACTTTACCGCCATTTGCTAAAATTTTCGCTTCGGTTTCTTCGTAATCACTTACGCCTAAAGTACATACTGCAGAATTGACACTTTGTCCTTCAGCAGGGGAAGGGCCTTGACGCTGCATTAAAGCACCATTAATTCCTGGATATTGGTCGTCGCCAGTAATGGCTCCAAAATACGGCATGCCTGCATATTCACTATAATCCTCAAAACTCCACTCAAAAACCGCCTGATAGAAATTTTTCGCGCGTTCCATATTGTCTACATGAATTTCAAAATGAATAATTCTTCCCAAATAGATCCCTCCGAAAATATATTTAATTTAATATTGCGTCAATTGAAGTGCATATGCAAGTTTTTACCAAAGGGAAAGCCTACACAAAAAATCTGTGTAGGCGTATAGATTTTACTATTTTTTCAAAGTCAGTTTCACAACACATTCAACCTGTGCTGTTTGCGGGAACATGTCGACTGGTTGAATATATTCAACGTTGTAAGCCTTTGATAATTCCTTTAAATCACGCGCTAGTGTTGATGGGTTACAAGATGTGTAGACGAAACGCTTTGGTTTGATTTTTAAAACTGTTCTAATAAAGCCTGGCTCTAAACCTGTACGAGGCGGATCCACACAAATGACATCCGGACGGTAATCTTCTTTTGACCAGCGGAACAGCCATTTATCTGCAGATCCTGGGAAGAAACGTACATGCTGTAAATTATCGTTTGTACGTGCATTGTACTTCGCATCGGCAATTGCTTCATCGACATTGTCCATACCTCGTACTTCACGGGCGCCTTCTGCCAGCCACATACCGATAGTACCAACACCGCAGTAAGCATCGACAACATTTTCTTTCCCTGTCAGTGCCGCAGCTTTTTTAATTTCATTGTATAAATGTACTGTTTGTTCAGGGTTAAGCTGGAAAAATGCACGAGTTGATAAATCAAATGCAAATTCGCCCAACTTTTCATGAATCGCATCTTTTCCATCTAAAATGTAAGTGTCTGGACCAAATATTAACGATGTTTTCTCGCGGTTGACGTTTTGTGTAATAGAAACGATTGAAGGATCAATCTTCTTAATACGTTCAATCAATTCTTCTTTATGCGGAAGTTCGCGGCGTGTTGTGACAAGACATACTTGTGTTTCGCCAGAGCGCATACCAGTACGAACAACAATTGTACGAACTAAGCCGTTTAATGTTTTCCCGTCATAGATCGGGATATTTAGCTTTTGTAGAATTTTTCGAGTAGCAACTGTAATTTTTGAAGTTACAGGATGCTGAACAAGACAGTCATTAATATTTAAAAGCTGATTTGTTCCTTCCGCAAATAGACCTGCATATACACGCTTGCCTTCTTTACGTACTTGGAACTGGGATTTATTACGGTAATGCCACGGATTATCCATTCCGATAGTTGGGCGGATTTCAGTTGTTTGTCCGATTTCTTTAGCGTATTTTTCGAATGCTTGTACGACAATATCACGCTTATTCATTAACTGTGCGTCATAAGTCATATGCTGTAATTGACAGCCACCACATTCAGAATACACAGGGCAAGGTGCTTCTTGACGGAATTCACTTGCTTTACGTATTGCCAGAATTTCCGCTTCAGCAAATTTCGGTGATACTTTTGTTAATTTTACTGTTACTTCTTCTCCAGGAATCGCACCTTTTACGAATACGACATTGCGTTTATAAAAACCGACACCTTCACCGTTGATGCCAAGGCGTTTTATCGTTAACGGGAACTTTTGCCCGACTTCCATTTTTAGTTCACTCAAGTTTACACGTCCTTTAAATAGAGTAACTCGCACCAAAATTTAGTGCGAGTCACTTCTTTTTCTTCATCAGTACAGTATAGCGGAAAGTACAATGAAAAGAAAGGAACGCTACTTTTCTAATACGGGGAAATTTTTTCGTATTCAAGTACCAGGTCATCCAGTGATCCGAATGTATAGCCTTGCGCTTTTGCATCTTTTATGAATTGCGGTATCGCTTCGGCATTATCCTGCGCTACCGTATGCATTAAAATAATCGCGCCTGGATGAAGCTGGTTCATCAGTGCATCATAAGCATATTTTGCGCCGCGTCGTTCATCTTTCAGCCAGTCTTTAAAAGCGATGGACCAGAACATATGGCGATAGCCCGCTTCATTGCCGACTTTCAGAACTTCTTCATTAAAGATACCTTCTGGCGGACGGGCATAATAAGTTCGTTTGACGCCAGTCAGTTCGTTTAATTTGTCATCAAACTGCTTCCATTCTTTCTTCATTTCATCTGCGGACAAACGCGCCATATTCGGATGTCCATATGAGTGATTTCCGATAATATGGCCATCTTTAACCATTGTTTTTACTAAATCGGTCGCGCTCGTTAAATAATGACCGGTCAAGAAGAAAGTGGCTGGAGCTTTTTCTTCCCGCAAAGTATTTAAAATACTCTCGGTATAGCCATTTTCGTAGCCATTATCGAATGTTAAGTAAACAATTTTCTTTTCCTCACTGCCCTTATAAATGGCTCCGTATTTACTTAACATAGACTCAAGCGGTTCTCCTATTTCTACAGGTGCACCATTACGGCTTGGCTTGAAGCCCCAATGAAATTCCTCGGCTTTTGCAACAGACACAGATATAAAGGAAATAAATGTGGCGACTATCACGAAGCTAATCCCTAAAATATGTTTTTTCAATGAAAAAGCAACCTCCTTTTACAAGGTAGGTTGCGTGAAAAGCATTGTTTTATTCATAGAGATCACGAATTGCATCTTCTACAGAAACAAACTTAAATTCAAAATTTGCGTTTATTAATTTTTCAGGTACCACTTGCTGACCATCGAGTACGAGCATACTCTTTTCACCGAGGGCGAGCTTTAAAGCAACGCTTGGTACAGGGAACCAATGGGGGCGCTTCAGTGCTTTACTAATTGAATGCCCGAATTGCTTCATACGTTTTACATTTGGTGTTGTAAAATTAATCGGGCCTGATAATGTATCGTTTTCGATTGCAAAAAGAATAGCTCGTGCTACATCCTCTACATGAATCCAGCTAAGCCACTGTCTGCCTGATCCGATCGTTCCGCCAACACCAAGCTTATAAGGAAGTACCATCATCGGCAATGCACCTTCGCCTTTTTCCAAAATAACGCCAAAACGGGTTAAACAAGTGCGAATGCCTAATTGTTGAGCCTGCATTGCTTTTTCTTCCCATCGTGCAACAACGCTTCCTAAAAAATCAGTTGCTTTTTCGGTAGCTTGCTCCGTATAAACAGCTGTTTCGGAAACAGGATAAATACCAACAGCACTCGCATTAATGAGTACTTTCGGTTTGTGTTTCAAGTTTTGTATCATTCGGATGATTTCACCGGTAGATTCCAAACGGCTTGATAGGATTTTTTGTTTTTGTTCATCTGTCCATCGTCCCTCATTTAGCGAGACACCAGCCAAATTTACAAATGCATCCGTATTTTCAACATAATGCTCTGGTGTCGAGTCGTCGTTTAACCATTGCACATAGTGGATGTTGTTTTTAGTTTGCTGCTCTCCCCGTGTCAAAATTATGACTTCGTGACCTTGTTCAAGTAATAGCTTACTCAATCTCCTGCCAACCATTCCTGTACCGCCTGCAATAGCAACTTTTATAACAAACACCGCCTTTATTTCTTTTTGTTCTTATTAGTATACCGTTCCATGAAACTAGAAGTAAAAAGATGTATACTAGAATGTACATTGTTATTGTGAGGTGTACACGGTGCAAGTCCAAATTATTACAAAAATTGGTCGTCAAAAAAACAATCAAGAGCGCTACAATATATATTTGAACGAAAAATACGCTTTTGCCGTTGATGAAGGCACACTTATTAAGTTCGGTCTGCAAAAAGGCAAAGTACTTGAGCAGATGGAAATAGATGAAATACAATATGAAGATGAAATCGCAAAAGCATTTAACAAAGCGCTTAACTTTTTAAGTTTCCAAATGCGCAGTGAACATGAAGTGAAATCCAAACTCCTGAAAGCAGGGCATGGGGAGGCAGTTGTACAGGAAGCTATTCATAAATTAACGGGTTTAGGCTTTTTAAATGATGAAAGTTATTCAAAAGCACTGCTTGAAACGAGAAAGCGTACGACAAAAAAAGGACCGGCTGCAATTCGCCAAGACCTGATGCAAAAAGGAATTGATAAAAATTTGCAGCAGAAAGTATTGGCGACATTTGAACATGAGGAGCAGTTAAAGCTTGCAATGGAATTGGCGGAAAAAGCTGTGCGTTCCAATACGAACAAAACTCCGACACAAGTGAAGCAGAAAATTCAGGATGTGCTGTTGCGTAAAGGTTATTCCTATGAGATTGTTAAAGAAATACTCGACCAGATTACATTAGACCGTGATGAAGATGAATGGTCCGAGTTAATAGAAGCTCAAGGTGATAAAATTTGGCGCAAATATGCATCCAAATTAACAGGGTCTGATCTTCGGCAAAAAGTTAAACAGGCACTTTACCAAAAGGGCTTTCCAATAGAGAAAATTAATGAATATATTGAACAGAAGGAGCAACAACATAATGAATGAATTAACATATAGTTCAATGTCTGAACAGGAATTGCGTCAGGAAATTGCAAATTTACGTGAACGTGCAAGAAAAGCAGAGCAATTGGGGATTGTAAACGAGTATGCTGTATATGAGCGTAAAGCATTGATGGCAGAGGCGTACTTAGTTGATCTTTCAACTATTATTCCGGGTGAAATCTATCGTCTGAACGGATCACCAGGTGAGTTTTTCCAAGTAGACTATTTAAAAGGTCGCTTCGCATGGGGACACCGATTAGGGTCGGAACGTTTTGAAGAAGCGTTACCAGTTTCTATATTACGTCCAATGAAAGAAGGGAAGTAGCATGGAAGAGTTATATCAAAGATTAACGGAACAATTATTAACGAAAAATCCTAAATTACCGGCTGGTCGTGCCCGTACATGGGTGGAATTATTATGCAGCGATTTCGAGTCGACATCTGCCAAAGCGGGTGCAGATTACCGAGGTGCGGAGTATACAGCTAAATTAGTGAGCCAGTTAATTGAAAGTTATGGGGATAAGCTTCATTTATTTGCAGCACAAAATCCGAAATATGCCCACTTATTAAATGACAGTGATGATACGTTAAATTAAAACCATTCAGCTAAGTACAGATTCTAAGCTGATTGCGATAAAAAACCACCAGTTGTGGCTGGTGGTTTTCCGTCTTTTTATTTAGTCATTGCCGGCTCCTATTTGCAGTCGTTTCTGCAATTTTTCTTCTGTGAAAATCCAGCCGGTATAAGAATTGACAATGTTAAGCTCGTCATCTAAATGGGCGACTGCAACGAATGGATACCGATCGTTACTGCGGTAGCGTAAATCGATTAAACGCAGTTCTGTCACGCCGCTTTCAAGCTCTGAAATTTCCCACCGGTAAAGTGGTGAAAACGATAAAAAAGCATCTAAGTTTGGATCTTTTATCGCTTTTTCAACGAGCTCTGTTTTTGGGATAGGCTCAATTTCGAACTTATCGTAAATATTGACGGATCGGCGATAGGCACGACCAACATAAAAGTGCGTTTTAGATTTAGCTGCAACTTTCCAATGGAAAAAGCGCATTGTCGGAGCAACAATTACAAATTCTTCGTCCTGCAGTTCATGATGGACAGCAGTTTTAACCGCCTTTTGAAGAGCAAAACGTAAAATATAATAGAAGAAAATAATAATGTACATGACCGTAAATGTGAGGACAGGTTCTGTCCCTAATAACCAAAGTAAAATACCGATACAGTGCAGCGTAAATATAAATGGATCAAATGTATTAATAACACCGAGTGCAACCCACTTTTTTGAAAACGGGCGCAAAGCCTGTGTGCCATATGCATTGAAAATATCTACAAACACATGTAAAAATACGGCGATCTGTGTCCATAGCCAAACATTGAAAAGATGAACATCAGGTAAAATAAGAGCGAGTACACCTGTTATTAAGAGAGGCCATAGTAAAACGGCAGGTATTGAATGTGTAATCCCTCGGTGATGACGTATATAAACCGCATTATTACGAAGTTTTAAAACCGTATCAGTATCCGGTGCCTGTTGTCCGATAATTGTTCCAGCCATTACAGCCGTAAAGGTCATGGAATGACTTGCGACAGTCGGGTCTACAAGTGCTAGGCCCCCAATAGCAATCCCCATGACGAAATGTGTGCCTGAATCCAAATGTATCAACCCCTCGATCTTAAAACCGTTCGAGAACGGAAAAATTTAGCAATATAGTATCCACATTATAATATACCCTTTTTGAAGGAAATAAAATCGAATTTTTGGAGGACAATGTGAACTATCCATATACAAAACAATTTCGCCAGGCATTAGTGCAGTGGTTTTTGGAAGAACAACGAGATTTGCCTTGGCGCCGTACGAAAGAACCTTATCAAATCTGGGTGTCTGAAGTAATGCTGCAGCAAACAAGAGTTGATACAGTCATCCCATATTACAACCGTTTTATAGAAAAATATCCGACAGCGGAAAGCTTAGCCTATTCACCGGAAGAAGAGCTCCTTAAAATGTGGGAGGGTCTAGGTTATTATTCCCGTGTCCGTAATTTACAAGCCGGTGTCCGGGAAGTAGTCGAAGTTTACGGCGGAAAAGTACCGGATAACCGCGTCGACATTTCTAAGTTAAAAGGTGTTGGACCTTATACAGCAGGAGCAATATTAAGTATTGCTTACGGAAAGCCGGAGCATGCTGTAGATGGAAATGTTATGCGCGTACTAAGTCGTGTATTAAATATAGATGCAGATATCGCTCTGCCGAAAACAAAGAAAATTTTTGAACAAGCGGTAACAGAGCTGATTGATCCTGAAAATACATCTGCATTTAATCAAGGACTGATGGAGCTTGGTGCATTAATTTGTACACCGACTTCACCAAAATGCTTATTATGTCCAGTGCGGGATTATTGCACAGCATTCCATGAAGGCGACCCATCCAGCCTACCGGTTAAATCCAAAAAGCTGAAAACAAAAAATATTGAATATGATGTCTATATTATCCGGGACAAAGAAGGTCGCTTTTTAATGGAGAAGCGTCCGCAAGATGGTCTGCTCGCAAATATGTGGCAGTTTATTATGATTGAACGCCAGGCAGATGAAAATAGTTTAACCAAAGTGGAAAAACAATATAACGTAACTTTGGAGCACAATTTTAAAGAACCGATTTTAAGTTTCGAACATGTGTTTTCTCATTTGAAATGGCATATTGACAGCTTTTTAGTCGATGCAGTTGAAGTGAATGGCATACAGGGAAATACGGCGTTCTTAACAAAAGAGCAAATCGCCAATTTACCAATGCCTGTGCCGATGTTAAAAATCTGGGGAAAAATCAATGCATAATTAGTTTGCCACCAGACCACAATAATGGTCATGGAGGTGATACAAAATGAGTCGCAATGAACAAAACCAAAACCGTAATAATCAACAAAACCGTAATAATCAACAAAACCAAAACCAACGCAACAACCAACAGAACAACCTTGAAGAGTTTGGTCAAGAACTAAACTTCAACGAGTTCAACCAGCAAAACCAAAATCAAAACCAAAAACAAAATAATCGTCAAAATAACCGACAAAACAACAACCTTGAAGAATTCGGTCAAGACGAAAACTTCAATGAAGTTCAACAACAAAACCAAAAACAGCAACGCGAACAAGAACAGCGTAACGCACAATTCGCGAAGCGTAACAACAATAACTTCTAATGAAGTGCAGAAAGATGTTCTGAAAGTGCAAACTTTCAGAGCATCTTTTTTGTTTTAAAAAGGTAGAGCGGGGAAACTATAAAAGAAGCTGAACTGATTGATACTTTGTTCTATTATGTGCAACTATTAAGGATTCCAATAATTTTCACGCAAAATTGAAAATAATTGCATTCGAACTACAAGTTTTGCCAAAGCATTGTTATAATACAATAAAGACTGCTAGAATTTTTAGCTAAGACGAAAAGGTGGGCTTTATGATGGCATTACCGGTTGAAGGAGAAAAAATCCAAATACATAGTTATAAGCACAATGGTAATATCCACCGTGTCTGGCAAGAAACGATGGTATTAAAAGCAACAAAAAATATTATTATCGGTGCAAATGAAAAAACACTTGTTACTGAATCAGATGGTCGCACCTGGCTGACACGTGAGCCCTCAATTTGTTACTTTCATGCAGAGCATTGGTTCAATATTATTTGTATGTTGCGGGATGACGGGGTGTATTACTACTGCAACATCAGTTCACCATTTGTGTTTGATAACAACTGCTTAAAATATATTGACTATGATTTGGATGTAAAAGTTTTTCCTGATATGACTCATGCATTATTGGATGAAGATGAATATGAGCAGCACAGGTTGGAAATGAACTATCCCGAAGTCATAGATAAAATTTTACAGCGGAATGTTAAAACATTGGTAAGCTGGATTGAACAACGCCGTGGACCATTCGCTCCGGACTTCATAGAGTCTTGGACAAATCGGTATATCTTATTGAGTGAAATTCAGGCAAATAAAGAGTAGACGAGACACAAGCAGCTTTTTCAGGTTGCTTGTGTTTTTCTTTTGGGTAAAGTATATGTGTAAATGTTTAATGGGGAATTATGATATGATAACTGCTGTCGCAAAATTTCTGAGGGGAAGTGTTTTTGCATTGGATAGTATTAAACGTTATATGCGGTTCGTCAAGCCGTATAAAATGCTTTTATTTTTAACGATCGTAATCGGCATACTTAAATTTGCGATTCCGTTATTTTTACCGTGGCTCCTGCAAATAATTATCGATGATATTTTGTTAAATGAGGGTATGTCTACAGAAGAGAAGACAAGCCAATTATTTACATGGATCGGAATTGCACTCGTATTGTTCTTTGTTATTCGACCACCCATAGAATATTACCGCCAATACTTTGCGCAGAACTTGAGTAATAATATTTTATTTGATATACGTAAAGATCTGTATGGGCATTTACAAAAATTAAGCTTAAAGTATTATGCCAATACGCGGGCTGGAGAAGTAATTTCGCGTGTCATCAATGATGTTGAGCAGACGAAAAACTTTGTTATGACAGGGTTGATGAACTTATGGCTGGATTTAGCAACGATTTTAATCGTAGTTGCAGTCATGTTTACGATGGATGTAAAGTTGACGCTTGTGTCGCTTATTGCACTGCCATTTTACGCCTTCAGTGTAAAGTATTTCTTCGGGAGACTTCGCAGTTTAACGAAGGAACGCTCACAGGCTTTGGCAGGCGTTCAAAGTTACTTACATGAGCGTGTTGCCGGTATGAGCATCATTAAAAGTTTTACACTGGAAAAGCACGAGCAGAAAATTTTCGATGAAACGAATGGAGAGTTCCTTAATAAAGCGCTGGATCATTCACGCTGGAATGCAAAATCTTTTGCTGTAGTTAATACCATTACGGATATGGCACCGCTGATCGTGATTGGCTATGCAGGCTATCAGTATTTAAATGATGGGCTTTCCATAGGTATACTCGTCGCGTTTTATGCTTATATTGAACGCTTGTATGGACCGCTTCGCCGACTGGTGAGCTCGTCGACAACATTGACTCAGTCAATTGCCTCAATGGACCGCATGTTTGAACTGATGGATGAGAAATATGAAGTTCAAAACAAGCCTAACGCGATGGTGTTACCCGCAGCAAAAGGGAAGCTTCAATTTGATCGAGTTACATTCAAGTATGATAAAGATGGAAACACAATTTTAAAGGAAGTTGATTTCACGATTGAACCTGGACAAACTGTCGCCTTTGTAGGTATGAGCGGCGGGGGGAAATCGACAATCGTCAGCTTAATTCCGCGCTTCTATGATGTGACGGCGGGAGCGGTGATAATTGACGATCAAAACGTTAAAGATGTTACGATTGAATCATTACGCTCGCAAATCGGGATAGTATTACAGGATAATATTTTGTTTAGCGATTCAGTGAAGCAGAATATTTTAATGGGGAATCCGCATGCGACGGATGAGGAAATAGTTGCTGCTGCCAAAGCGGCGAATGCCCATGACTTTATTATGGGTTTACCGGAAGGATATGACACGAAAGTAGGCGAACGTGGTGTTAAACTTTCAGGCGGGCAGAAGCAGCGTGTAGCAATTGCACGTGTATTTCTAAAAAATCCGCCAATTCTAGTTTTGGATGAGGCGACTTCTGCACTCGATCTGGAAAGTGAAGCGCTAATTCAAGACTCGCTTGACCGTTTAGCACATGAGCGGACGACGATCATTATTGCTCACCGACTGTCTACAATTACCCACGCTGATAACATTTTCGTTATCGAACACGGAGAAGTTGCAGAATCCGGCACACATCAACGACTAATGGAGCAACAAGGAGCATATTATAACTTATTCCAAGTTCAAAAATTAGATTAAATCTAAGTGACTATGTTGAAATAAATCAGCATGGTCACTTTTTTTATGCATAATTGAAAATACATTTTTTTACGATAATGTTGTAAATTAGTAGATGTTATAATATCATATTTTCAAATACTTTTAATCTTCAGAAAATTGGGGTGGTTAAATGAGTCGAAAAGCTGTGCTTGAAGTGAGAGAGTTAGAAACGACATTTTTTTCAGACAGTGGAAAGGTTGCAGCTGTCGATCGAATAAGCTTTTCAATTCATGAAGGGGAAATTCTCGCCATCGTAGGGGAGTCCGGCTGTGGTAAAAGTGTTACTTCCCTCTCTATTATGGGCCTTGTACCGAGTCCTCCCGGAAAAATAACAAATGGAGAAATTTTATTGAAAGGGCAGGATATTTCGAAACTATCTGATAAGCAAATGCGCAAAATCCGAGGCAATGAAATCGCGATGATTTTCCAGGAGCCGATGACTTCGCTGAATCCGTTGTTTACAATCGGAAATCAATTGATCGAAGCAATCCGAATCCACCATCCGAAATGGTCAAAAAAAGAAGCGAGTGCCCGGGCGGTGGAAATCATGAAGTTGGTCGGTTTGCCGCACGCAGAACAGTTGCTTAAAGACTATCCACATCAGCTGTCGGGGGGAATGCGGCAACGTGTAATGATTGCGATGGCCCTTGTATGTAATCCGAAAGTGCTTATTGCCGATGAACCGACAACAGCCCTCGATGTAACAATCCAAGCCCAAATTTTAAAGTTAATGAGGGATTTAAATGAACGGCTGAACACTGCTGTTTTACTCATTACACATGATTTAGGCGTTGTTGCGGAAACTTGTGAGCGCGTCATTGTTATGTATGCAGGGCAAATCGTAGAAGAAGCTCCGGTTAATGAAATATTTAGAAACCCGCAGCATCCTTATACGAAAGGGCTTATCCAGTCAGTTCCGGATATGCGTTATAAAAAGGATACGCTTTATTCGATACCTGGCAATGTTCCGAAACCGGGTTCCATTTTGGAAGGCTGCCGTTTTGCAGCACGTTGTGAATATGCATTCGATCGTTGTTTAACAAATAACCCTCCGCTATATGAATCATCGGGTACACATAAAGCAAGATGCTTCTTATTGGATATGGAAGAAGGGGGAGTTACACATGTCGAAAGTGCTGCTGAAAGTTGACAATCTAAAAAAGTATTTCCCGATCCGGCATGGGATGTTTGCACGTCATGTCGGTGATGTGAAGGCTGTGGATGACGTTTCGTTTGAGCTTTATGAAGGTGAAACATTAGGCATTGTCGGAGAATCCGGTTGCGGGAAATCTACTACTGGTCGGGCGATTATGCGTTTGCATGAACCGACAGACGGCCAGGTGACATTTGATGGCGTGGAGCTTACAAAGTTAAACAGCGAACAAATGCGGAAAGTCCGGAGAGAAATTCAAATGGTGTTTCAGGATCCTTATGCTTCATTAAATCCAAGACATACGGTTGAAAAAATTTTAGAGGAACCGTTAATTGTCCACGGAATCGGGAATGCGAAGGAACGCAAAAAGAAAGTCCATGAATACTTGGAAATCGTCGGTTTAAGCTCCTATCATGCAAAGCGCTATCCTCACCAGTTTAGCGGCGGACAAAGACAGCGGATCGGTATCGCCAGAGCCTTAATGACTAATCCGAAACTGATTATTGCAGATGAACCGGTATCAGCACTGGACGTATCCATTCAGGCACAGGTTTTAAATTTAATGCAGCGATTGCAGGAAGATTTGAAACTGACATATATATTTATTGCCCATGATTTAGGGGTTGTGCGACATATTAGTGACCGAGTAGGCGTGATGTACTTAGGCAGGCTTGTCGAAATTGCGGAAAGCGAATCGTTATATCATGAGCCATTGCATCCTTATACACAGGCGCTATTATCGGCTGTACCAATTCCGGACCCGCAGTTTGAACGGGAACAGCTATTGCTGAAAGGTGATATACCGAGCCCGTCAAACCCGCCGACAGGATGCACATTCCATACACGCTGTCCTTTTGCGATGGATAAGTGCAAACAAGAAATTCCGATGCTCCAGCAAGTTAAACCAGGTCATTCTGTTGCGTGTCATTTATATGAAACGCCGCAATGATAATAGATTAAAAAGTCTAGGGGGTTTTTTTATTGAGGAAAGGTAAATTGTATTTAGTAAGTCTTATGATGCTATTAATAATGTCATTATTTTTAGCTGCTTGTGGTGCTGACGATGCAGAAACGTCATCATCGGAAACAAGCAACGATTCAAGTACAAATACAGACAGCAATACGACAGACAATTCAAGTTCTTCAACACCTCAAGTATTAGTATTTGGTCGTGGAGCGGATTCTGTTTCACTTGATCCAGGTATCGTAACAGATGGCGAATCGTTCAAAGTAACACAAAACGTATTTGAAACATTACTAAACTTCGGGGAGCAAGATACAACTATCAACCCTGGACTAGCGAAAGAATGGGAAGTAAGTGAAGACGGTTTAACTTATACATTCCAGCTTCAAGAAGGCGTAAAATTCCATGACGGCACAGACTTCAATGCAGAAGCGGTTATTAAAAATATCAATCGCTGGAAAGGTGGAAAAGAGGAAGATTTCTACTACTTCAACTCTATGTTTAAAGCAGAGGGCGAAGATATTATTAAAGATGTAACGGCAGAAGGGGATTACACAGTTGTATTCACACTTTCTCGTCCGCAGGCACCATTCCTTAAAAACTTGGCAATGAGCCCGTTCGGAATTGGTTCGCCGACTGCATTTGAAGCAGCAGGCGATAAATTCGGCGACAACCCTGTAGGTACAGGTCCATTTAAATTTACAGACTGGAAACGTAATGACTCAATCACGATTGAGAAGTTTGAAGACTACTGGCAAGAAGGTTTACCGAAATTAGATAAAGTTATCTTCCGTTCAATTCCGGATAACTCTGCTCGTCTAAATGAATTAATGGCAGGCAATATCGATTTAGCTGATGGCGTTAACCCTTCAGACGGTAAAACAGTGGAAGGTGATTCTACTTTACAACTGATTGAACGTCCATCAATGAATATTGGCTATTTAGGTTTAACGAATACACGCGCACCGTTTGATAACAAACTGGTACGTCAAGCGGTGAACTATGCAATCGATAAACAGGCGATTGTTGATGCGTTCTTTGAAGGACGTGCAGAAGTGGCGGCAAACCCGATGCCATCATCAATTAGCGGTTACAATGATGCAATTTCTCCATACCCTTATGATCCGGAAAAAGCGAAATCTTTATTAGCTGAAGCTGGTTATGACGGAAAAGAAATTGAGTTATGGGCAATGCCAGTACCTCGTCCATATATGCCGGACGGAGCAAAAGTGGCGGAAGTTATTCAGAAAAACTTAGAAGATGTTGGTATCCCATCGAAAATCGTAACATTTGAGTGGGCAACATATTTAGAGAAAGCGAAAAACGGTGAAGCAGATGCATTCATGCTTGGCTGG
The DNA here is from genome assembly GCF_040273735.1 of Solibacillus sp. Lineage (NCBI taxonomy): Bacteria > Bacillati > Bacillota > Bacilli > Caryophanales > Caryophanaceae > Solibacillus > Solibacillus sp. The sequence continues at coordinate 21,701 of NZ_JBELZM010000027.1, forward strand.
ACTGGTGATAATGGAGATGCAGACAACTTCATTTACACATTGTTAGACAAAGACAATATCGGTTCAAACAACTATGCGTACTATACTAATGAAGAAGTGCATGAGCTATTAATTCAGGCACAGTCTGAAACAGATGAAAATGTGCGTAATGAATTATACAAAAAAGCACAGGAAATCATCCATGATGATGCGCCATGGGTTCCGCTTGCTCATTCTACACCATTACTTGCAGCAAAAGCAGGTGTGAAAGACTTTAAGCCGCATCCAACAGGCTCTGATAAATTAGATAAAGTTTCAATGGAATAATAGAAATTTAAGTGAAAGGGGAGGAATATTCCTCTCCTTTTTTTCAACTGGCAGAAACATACATTCATAAAAGGGGTGAAGAGCATGCTTCACTACATTGGCAAACGTCTACTGCATTTAATACCTGTATTACTCGGTATGACCTTTTTAGTATTTCTAATTATTCGTGCCATCCCAGGTGATCCAGCACAAGTCATTTTAGGACAGCAGGCTACTGCAGATGCAATCGCGGCACTTCGCCTGAAACTTGGTCTAGATAATCCGTGGTATATTCAATATTTCGATTACTTAAAAGGGATTGTAACGGGAGATTTGGGGGAGTCATTAAGGACGAGGCAGCCGATTTCTTCTGAAATGTGGCCTTATTTAGCAGCTACATTTGAACTGGCATTTTTCGCGATGATTATTGCAATTATCGTCGGAGTAAATGCAGGAATTGTTTCGGCATGGTTTCAAAATTCATGGTTTGATTACTTAGCGATGGTGATTGCTTTAATCGGTGTTTCGATGCCGATTTTCTGGTTAGGTTTAATGGAGCAATGGGCATTCGGTATTCAGCTGGGCTGGTTGCCGACATCGGGACGGGAAGAAGTACGGGATCCGGTCATGGCAATTACTCACTTTTACTTAATTGATACTTTATGGCAAGGTCGGTTTGAACAGTTTATTGTTGTTTTTAAGCACTTATTATTACCTGGCATTGCACTTGCAACGATTCCGACGGCAATCATTGCACGAATGACAAGAGCCTCTATGTTGGAAGTAATGCGTTCGGATTTTGTTCGTACAGCACGGGCAAAAGGTCAAAAAATGTTCGTTGTTGTTTATAAGCATGCATTGAAAAATGCGTTGATTCCTGTTTTGACAGTGGTCGGTTTACAAACAGGCATGCTTTTAGGCGGTGCCATCTTAACGGAAACGATTTTTAGTTGGCCGGGAATTGGACGTTATATATACGAAGCGATAGGATTCCGTGATTATCCTGTCATCCAGTCAGGTATTTTAATCGTTGCCTTTTTATTCGTAATGATTAACCTGATTGTTGACCTTTTATATACAGTGATTGATTCGCGCATTAAATACAACTAGAGAGGAGGCGCATAGCATGGCTGAAATTATACAAAATCAAGTTCAGCGAATTGAAGAAGAACGAGTAAAAGGACCGTGGCAAGAGGCGTGGACGAACTTCAAGAAAAGTAAGTCTGCGCTGTTCGGCAGTGCAATTGTGTTATTTTTTGTGCTTCTGGCAGTATTCGGCCCTTTGTTTGCACCACAAGGTATAAATGAGCAAAATTTAAGTATGCGTCTGCAGCCTCCATCTGCTGATTTCTGGTTTGGAACAGATGATCTAGGTCGCGATATATTTTCGCGGATTTTACATGGGGCCCGCATCTCGCTAACGGTTGGTTTATCGGCCGTGTTAATTTCCGCAGTTGCAGGCAGTTTTTTAGGGATTATTGCAGGTTACTATGGTCGTTGGGTTGATACGATTATTTCACGAATCTTTGATATTATGCTTGCGTTTCCTAGTATTTTATTGGCGATCGCAATTGTATCGATTTTAGGACCGTCATTGCAAAACGCATTAATTGCGATAGCGGTTATTAATATACCGAACTTCGGCCGTCTGATCCGGTCGCGGGTGCTGAGTATTAAGGAAGAAGAGTATATTCATGCTGCAAAAGCAATCGGGATGAAAAATTCCCGGATATTATGGAAGCATATTTTGCCGAACTCAATGACTCCGGTAATCGTACAGGGTACACTGGCGATTGCGACAGCGATTATCGAAGCGGCGGCACTAGGGTTTTTAGGACTTGGTGCAGAAGCGCCTCAGCCGGAGTGGGGGAAAATGCTTGCGGATGCGCGGATGTTTTTACTAAACGCACCATGGGCAATGATTTTCCCGGGACTTGCGATTATGCTCACAGTAATCGGCTTTAACCTTATGGGCGACGGACTGAGGGATGCACTTGATCCGAAGATGAAAAGTTAAAAAGAAGGTGTGCGAAAAATGCACACCTTCTTTTTATTTAGTAGAACTCTGATTCCAAGTCGAGATTTTTTTCTTCACTGTGGAAGCTGCGATAGGAAACGATCAATGTATCAAGATGCTCCAAGTTTTCTTCGTAATCTAAAATCCGCGATAAAATATAAAGCAGATGGTAGCTTGAGAACTGTTCATCTTCTGCCGCCTCTTCCTGGGCAATGGCAATCTGTTTGATAAACTGCTCCATTAGCTCACTGCCTTGCAGATATTCTTCGTGCCGTGTCCATTTTGAATGTTCCGGCCTCAGCTTCCCGGTATATTTCAATAACAGTTGTTCATGGTAGGTTAGCAAGAAGTCTAAACGTTCCTGAATAATTACTTGAAATTTACTTGGTAACTTCCCGAGCTCATTTTCATGTTTGTGTAAACGTACGAGCAACTCATAGCTTTTTTTCGATGTTAATAACATTTGACGGTAAATAACGAGCTTTCGGGCTTTCACAAACTTCCGGTTTCTGAAATAGCTGCGTTCTTCTTTGAAAAAACCATACATTGTATCAATATCATTGAGTCGGGACTGCAATTTATTTACCGCCATTTTTGTAGATGTATGTTCACTGGCCTGGCGAACGGCTAAACGTGTCCAGCGAATGATATCATCCTGGACAGAGTTAATCATTTTAAATAATTTTATTTCGTATTTAGGCGGTACAAATAACATATTGACTACGAAAGCAGCAAAGACACCAAGCATAACAGTACTAAATCGGATCAGACCAAACATTAGAAAATCATCGCCCGGTACTTCCATAATGGCAATCATCGTTACCAGTGCCAGTGAAATGGATTTTTCGAGCTTTAGCTTCATCATAATGCCAAGGACGACGATAGCGGCAATACCGACAGCCACTATATGATGTCCGAAGATGAGACCGAATAGGACAGCAACGGAAGCGCCAATAATATTACCCTGTATTTGCTCTAAAATTGTAAGATAAGAGCGGTAAATAGAAGGCTGGATTGCGAATACAGCAGCAATTGCAGCAAACACAGGTGAAGGTACATTCAGTATTTGAGCTAAAAATAAGGCGAAAACAATTGCAACACCCGTTTTTAAAACGCGAGCACCTAATTTCATATTCTTTTCCTCCTTTCTGAGGGAGTCAATGAAGAGAAGCCGCTATAAAAGTATAGCGGCAGTTGTTATTATAATTGAGAAAATGCGTAATCTACTGCTTTTAACGTTTCTTCCACGTCCGCTTCTGTATGTTCTGTCGTTAAGAACCATGCTTCATATTTTGATGGGGCTAAGTTGATGCCTTGAGTTAACATTAATTTAAAGAAGCGACCGAATTTTTCACCGTCCGTATTTTCCGCTTGCTCATAGTTTTCCACTTTTACATCAGTAAAGTAAATAGCGAACGCGCCTTTTAAACGATTTAATGTTATCGTCACATTATGTTTTTGGGCAGCAGCTAAAATACCTTCTTCAAGAAGAGCTCCTAAGCGATCCATTTCTTCATAAATACCCGGTTGCTGCAACACTTCAAGGCATGCAATACCTGCTTGCATACTAGCAGGGTTTCCTGCCATAGTACCAGCCTGATATGCAGGGCCAAGTGGAGCGACTGTTTCCATCACTTCTTTACGACCACCGTATGCACCGATTGGCAGACCGCCTCCAATTACTTTCCCCATTGCGACTAAGTCCGGAGTTAAGCCAAGCATTGTATGTGCTGCACCGTAGTGGAAACGGAAAGCTGTAATGACTTCATCGTGGATTGTTAATGCACCATACTCTTTTGCCAATGCATGTACATGTTCCAAAAATCCTTTATGCGGTTCTACAATTCCGAAGTTGCCGACGATTGGCTCGATTAAAATCCCTGCAATATCATTGCCCCATTTTTCCATTGCTAATGTAAATTCTTCTTTATTATTAAAAGGTACGGTAATTACTTCTGTAGCGACAGCATGTGGAACACCGGCAGAGTCAGGTGATCCTAATGTTGCTGGACCTGACCCAGCGGCAACAAGTACTTGGTCGAAGTGACCGTGATAGCATCCGGCGAATTTAATGATCTTTGTACGGCCTGTAAATGCGCGTGCAACACGTACACATGTCATCACGGCTTCTGTACCGGAGTTGTTAAAACGTACTTTATCCAATGTAGGGATAGCTTCTTTTAACATTTTGGCGAATTTAATTTCATGCTCTGTCGGTGTGCCGAATAATACACCTGTTTCTGCTGCATGTGCGATGGCTTTTGCAATATGCGGATGACCATGCCCTGTAACGATCGGTCCATATGCTGCTAAATAATCGATGTAACGATTACCGTCCACATCCCAAAAGTATGCTCCTTTACCGCGGACCATGACAACTGGTGCGCCACCACCTACTGCTTTATAAGAACGGGATGGGCTATTTACCCCGCCAACAATATGTTCGAGTGCTTCTGCATGAAGCTGTTCAGATTTAGTATGATTCATAATTTATTCCTCCAAAATAGGTTACATGAAATGATTTCATATCTATTGTAGTATGTAATGAAAGGGAACGCCAAAGAAATTGAAGCATCGGGCATTGTTTTGTATCATAGAAGAAAATTTTGGAGGAATAGACATGACATTAGAAAATTTACAAGCACCATCATTCGATTTGCAAAACGAGAAGGGAGAAATGGTTTCGCTGGAAGAGTATAAAGGCAAAAACGTAATTCTTTATTTTTATCCAAAAGATTTAACACCGGGCTGTACAACACAGGCTTGCGACTTCCGCGATAAATATGAAGATTTTTCAGATTTGAATGCTGTAATTTTAGGTGTAAGTTTGGATGATTCAGCGAAACATACAAAATTTATTGAAAAGCACGGGTTGCCATTTTCATTATTAGTGGATGAGAATCATGAAGTTGCTGAGAAATATGGTGTATGGACATTGAAGAAAAACTTCGGAAAAGAGTACATGGGTATTGAACGTACAACGTTTTTAATTAATGAAGAGGGAATCGTTGAAAAAGAGTGGCGTAAAGTACGTGTGAAAGATCATATTGAAGATGTGTTAAACTATTTAAAAAATCGCACGAATTAATTTGTGCTCAAAGGGGAATTACAATGGCCACGATTTATTTTACATTTGAACCACGCGAGGATTTAAAACAGCCGCTTTTAGCACAGTTTCCACAAGTAGATTTTTTATTTGATAAGAAACTGGATGTGGAGAAACTTGCACAAACAGATATTTTAGTAACCTATGGGGAAGATTTAAAGGAAGAGCATTTACAGCATGCAGACAAATTGCAATGGATTTTCGTTGCATCTGCAGGAATCGAGAAGATGCCGGCAGAAGCGATCGCGAAACGTAATATACTCGTTTCGAATGTGCGCGGGATACATAAGAAGCCGATGACTGAATCGATTTTAGCTCATATTTTATCATTGAAACGTGTATTACCGTTTATTTATGAGCAGCAGAAGAAGAAAGAATGGAATAAAAAGGCGCGTCCAACAGAGTTAAATGGAAGTACAGCACTGATTATCGGGCCGGGTGCAATTGGCGGAGAAGTAGGACGTATTTTGCAGGCATTTGATGTTCATACAATTGGCTGCAATCGCTCAGGCAACGAAGCGCCGTATATGAATGAGACATATAAGCTTGAGGATTTAAAAGAGCAGTTACCGAAAGCGGATATTGTTCTCTCAATGCTGCCATCTACTAAGGAAACGAAGCATATGCTGACTCGAGAGCATTTTGAACTAATGAAGAGTTCGGCCATCTTTATGAATTTCGGGCGTGGAGACCTAGTAGAAACGGATACTCTTGTTGGCGTTTTACAAGACGGGCTAATAGAGCACGCTGTATTGGACGTCTATGAGATTGAGCCATTACCGGCAGACAGCCCGCTATGGGACTTGAACAATGTTACACTATCACCGCATTTTTCAAGTCATTCGTCACGTTATTTGGAACGCAGTCTGGATATTTTCAAACCAAGTCTGGAAAAATGGCTGAATGGGGAACGTGATTTAGAAAATAAGATGGATATTCTTAGAGGGTACTAATTGAGAATGCTATATGAAGGAATAAGCCTTTAATCGCTTTCATTTTCAATTAACTTTTATATCCAATACTTTTATTTCAATTGGAATAAGCAATTGTTGACAACGCATGGACAAATTCGCTACACTAATTATAACAATTACAAATTAATAATATGTATGAAAAGGGGTGCATGACGATGTCTGAATTGCATTTAAAGGATGCGCTGGACACGTTAAAGACTACTGGTGTACGAATTACTCCTCAGCGTCATGCGATTTTGGAATATTTAATTCAAAGTATGATTCACCCAACAGCTGATGATATATACAAGGCGCTTTGCGATAAGTTTCCTAATATGAGTGTAGCAACAGTTTATAATAATTTACGTGTCTTTCGTGAAGTTGGCTTGGTAAAAGAGCTTACTTATGGGGATGCAGCGAGTCGTTTCGATTTCGTAACAGGCGACCATTATCACATGATTTGTGATGGCTGCGGTAAAATTGTAGACTTCCACTATCCCGGATTAAATGAAGTGGAGCAGTTTGCTTCGCAAGTAACAGGCTTTCAAGTTAATTCGCACCGTTTAGAAGTCTATGGTACATGTCCTGACTGTGTAGCAGTCGGTGCAACAAAAGTTCAATAATAATTTAGCCTAGTAACGGTTGTTGCTAGGTTTTTTTTATATAAAAAACTGGAGCAAAAATTTGATCACCTTTACTCCAGCCTTGCCGAACATTTAATTTTTATTGTACTCTTGATTGAATTCTTTTCCTTCCAATGCAGGATCTAAAGTTAGCGGTTCATTGCAATACATACAAATATCCACGCGACCTAAAACTTTTGTCCATTTCCCGCATTCCGGACAGACGACTTGCACAGCCTTTGTAGACAGCAAACCTATCCAGCCATATACAGCTGTACTGCCGATGATACAAAGAAGTCCAATTGTCATGAAGATTAATACAAGTATTTGATTATTTTTGAAAAAGATTGCACCATACATAATAACGAAGCCGATGAAAATAAGGGATAATGCAAAAGAGCGGATCTTATTAATTTTACTATTATATTTTTTCATTTCAATTGCCTCCTAATCTAAAATATACTATAACATAAATTGGATATAAATTAGTAGACAGGAAAGAATTAGGCGGCTTGTAAATATCCCTTAATACTATTTAAAAATGTTTAAATGAAGGGTTTTTATAAATGAATGGCGAAAGGAAAAATAACAGGATTTATATTATTTGATATAAGGAGATGATGGACTTTCAGCATGGTTGAAAGTTTATCGGCGTAATACTAGTTAATTTATCTTACAGCATCTACAATGACTTTATATAGAAGGTAAACTTTATAGGGGGATAACAATGGAACATATTTTAAGACCGATTTATCAGGAACGTGCAAGTCAGCCGGAAACACTGGGAGTAATATTGATAAACAAGCGTGAAGGTGCGGAGAATATGACCGATACATTTGATTCGGTTCTTTTAATTATTGTAAAAGAAAGTGATAAGCCTATTTATTCGAAACACTATTCATATGGTGAAGCGAAAATGGTAATGCATATTTTAACGGAGGAACGGTTGCGTAAATGGATTTTCATTGGTTCGAATAAGCGGTTGGTTGACTGGCTTTTCCACGGTAAAATTATGTTTGACCGCAATGAGTTTCTATATAAACTACGTTCTGAATTGCAAGAGTTCCCATTCTTCGGTCGTAAATTAAAAACAGGTATCCAGTTTGCCAAGTTAATCCGCCGTTATAAAGAAGGAAAAGAATTGTTTGAAGATGGTCATTTTTTAGATGCGTACAATCACGTAGTTGCTTCATTGCATCATCTAGGGAGATTATCGATTATCGATAGCGGGCATTATCCTGAAGTGACAGTATGGGCCCAGGTGAAACGCAATGATCCTGCAATCTATAAATTATATGAAGAATTGATTATGAGTAACGAAAGTCTCGAGAAGCGTCTGGAGTTATTATTTTTAGCAGGTGAGTTTTTAATCAATTCCAGAACCACTGATGGGGCTCAACATATTTTGGAAACAATGCTTGCACAACCATCATGGACGATTCAGCAATTGCATGATCATCCAGAGTTGAGTTATTACTCTGTAGACTTGGAAGTGTTTGTTGAATACTTAATTGAAAGAGAGTTAATTCTGGTGGAATCGGTTATTGCTAAAAACGAAGCGCTATTCCACAGAAACTATTATGTAGACAGACATTACATTGAATCTGAGTATGGGTTATAGTATATTAATCAGAGCGTTTAAAAAAACGCTCTGAAATTATTTTTAAAAAAGTGTTGACGAAAATGTTAAAAGTATTGTAGTATATTAAATGTCGCTAAGACGTACTCGAAAACAACTAAATTACTTTCTTGAATTTCTTCAAAAAACTTTTTCACAAAAGTTGTTGACAAAAAGAAACAGAGATGTTAAATTAGAGGAGTCGCTAAAACGACATTGAAACAAAATGAACCTTGAAAACTGAACAAGCAACGTTAATGAAACAAGCTTCTTAAATGAAGCAAACAATAGATTT
>NZ_JBELZM010000028.1:0-29152 GCF_040273735.1 Solibacillus sp.
CAAACGTCGATTTAATAACGTCCTTTTATTTACAATAATTGTAACAAAATAATATCTTCAAAGTGTCATTTGGGATAACTAGTAGTACATAATTCTATTCAGATAAAAATAATGATTCGGATTTTATGAAATAAAAGTTCCCAAATGACACTTTGAAGATATTATTTTGTTACAATTATTGTAAATAAAAGGACGTTATTAAATCGACGTTTGTCTTTTTTTATGGAACATTGTTTATACGTTATCTCTTTGAATACAAAAAACATCTATCACTACTTGAAAATGTGATAGATGCTTTGGCAAAAGTATTGAGGAAATAAGATTATCCAATCCAATCCATTCCTGATATTGGAGAAAAAATCGCTGCCACGATTATATCTGAAATTGGGGAAATTGAAAGGTTTAATCATCCTAAGAAACTAGTCGCATTTTCCGGTCTTGACCCACATATCTTTGAATCAGGTACATTCAAAGGCACTTACAACCGAATAACCAAAAGAGGCTCTAGCAGACTACGACAAGCTCTGTATTAGATCCCAATGAGTTTGTTCTGGACTCATTTTTTATCTTATTTTCACTTCTAATAATTAAAATTGCTTAAGAGGATACTAAAAAATATGAACCTCAAATCCTTGTTCCTAATTATCCGTTAAGTCACTTTTTTCCTGCTGTTGTTAATCTACTAAAAACTTTAATACATACATATTATCTAACGTTTTCTTGAATTTTTCCGATAATTTGTGGTAGCTCTTGCATCGTTTTAATTGTATAATGTGCACCATATGATTCAAACTTTGCACGTGTCGTTTCAATAAGTTGTTGTTGCTGTTCTGTTGTTAGCTGTTCGTATTCTTGTTCGCTGATACCCATTTCTGAACTGCCAATAATAACACCTACTGCCCATACCCCAGCATGTAGCGCTTCTTTAATATCTGAAGCGGTATCACCTACTTTGACAACTTTTTTTACATTGCTTAATTTTAGTCGACGCATATTTTCAAAAATCATATATGGATATGGTCGACCGAAGTCTGCTAAATCCGTAGGTGTAACTAAAAAATCTGGGGAATAGCCTTTTTTCTTAGCTTCTGGTACAACAACTTCCATCATTTCTTTCGTATATCCTGTAGTTGAGCCTATTTTAATATTGTTCGTGCGTAACCATTCTACTGTTTCTAATACACCTTTGATTGGTGTTGTATATTCAGTAAGAGAAAGCATTAATTGCTTTTCAAACTGTTCATATAATCTATTGACATCCTCTTCTGTGAAAGGATGTCCGTATACTTCTTGCCATTTCGAATCAATGCGAGGCATTTGTAGCATCGCAAGAATATGGTCGATCTTTAACATTCCCATTGGTTCTCGCGCTTCTTCTAATGTTACCTCTACACCAGCGTTCTTAAAAATTTCCAAAAATACATTTACTGGTGCAAAGCAACCAAAGTCTACCGCTGTTCCGGCCCAGTCAAAAATTACACCTTCAATTTGTTTTGTCATTATTCGCTCACTCCCATATATTCTTTGATTGCCACTACCAGTTGCTTCATGTCTGATCGATGAATATCTCCAATATTCCCCACGCGGAATGTATTCGCATCTGTTAACTTCCCCGGATATAAAACGAACCCTTTTTGCTTAATGGCTTCATAAAAAGTTGTAAAATCAAAGTCCTCAGATGGGTAACCGTACGATGTAATAATAGGTGATTGATATTGTTCAATGATATATGGCATAAACCCCATTGCCTGCATTTCTTTGCGTAAATAAATATTGTTCGTTGCATAACGTTTAAAGCGAGCTGTTACTCCGCCTTCTTCTTCTAATTCAGCTAGTGCTTGTGAAAATGCTGCCACAACATGAGTAGGTGATGTAAAACGCCATTTCCCCTCTACTTTCATAACTTGCCACTGGTCGTATAAATCGAGTGATACACTTCTAGCAACCCCTCGACATGCGGACAGACGCTCTATATTTGCAATAACAAATCCAAATCCTGGCACGCCTTGAATACATTTATTAGCACTACTAATTAAATAATCAATCTGTAAATCAGCTACGTTAATCGGGACACCACCAAAACTACTCATTGCATCAATAATCACTTGTTTTTTGTACTGTTTTGCAACTACAATGACATCTTCAATTGGATTTAAAATTCCTGTTGTCGTTTCACAATGCACCATGGCAACATGAGTAATAGTTGGATCCTTTTGTAATACCAATTCGATGTCAGATGCTTTAACAACTTCTGTATAAGGCGTTTCATATTGAGTATGCTGTATGCCAATTGCATTTGCCATCTGTATCATACGCTCACCGTAAGCACCATTTGTAATGAATAGCACTTTATCGCTAGCTTGAATAGTCGTCGTTAATACAGATTCTACAACAAAGCTACCACTTCCTTGCATTAATACAGCTGTATATGTATTTTCATCTACTCCTGCGATTTGTAATAATTGTTTGCGAATTTGATTTGTAATTTGTTTATATTCATCATCCCATGTACAGCGATCTTCATTCATGACACTTCGAACAGTATCCGTTGTTGTTAATGGTCCTGGTGTTAATAATTTATATTGATTCATAAGATCCTCCTATTGTTTTGCAATTTCAAAAATAGCTTGATGTTGTTGTAATAAATCTACTGTCAAAGTTGTTTCCCATTTCTTTAAGAAAGCAGGCTCATCCGCCACAGTTTCTCCTTCATATAAGGTAACTGGATACTGCTTAAGTAGTCCTTCGCGTGCTTCTGTAGCAATCGTTATAGCCATTTCTTGTGCTTTCTTTTCTTTTTCATCATCTTCCTTGTCAACAACAGCAACAGATTCTACTAATGAGTAATTTCCTTCTGTTGGATCAATATAATCGATTGGCAAGCCCTCTTCTTTTGCATCAATGGCTTGTGCACGTAACCCAAAACCAAGCGGCACTTCTCCTGTTTTGACCTTTTTAATTGGACCAGAACCTGAACTCTCTAAATGCGGTCCTACATTTTGAATTAAATCAGCTAATATTTGTTGCCCTTCCTCTTCACCGTACTCAGCAATAATAGCTTGTACTAGTAACCACCCTGTAGAAGAGTCCATAATATTGGGAATTGAAATTAAGTTTTTATATTGTGGGTCTGCTAAATCTTTTAAGGACTTTGGCGTATCTAGCCCTTTCTGTGCAAGCATTTCTGTATTTACAAAAATTGCGCCTACATTCCCTAAAATCGGTAGTTGAATATTTGTCATTTCATCGATTAATGATTCTGAAGATGTTAAATCAATGAACATATCATTTTGTGTCTCTGCACTATCAATATAATAAGAAGCCATCGTTACTACATCTGCCTCAATCGATTTACCTTCTGCTAATAGCTTTCCACCAAGTTCTGATGTCCCTAATGATTGAATAATATATTCACCTTCGAAACCTTTATCATTTAGTGTATTTTGTATTACCTCAATTGCTTCATCATCTGCATTTGAGTAAATAATAATTTGGTCATTCGAATTTGCACTGCTATTACTACAAGCTGCTAACATAATTGCTGAACACGCTACTGTTAAAAATCTTACTGTTTTTTTCTTCATGTCTTAAACCCCTTTTTTGAATGTCGTTTAATATAAAATTCGCACACTACTTTTACAACAATATTTGTTAGTAATATAAATAAAGATAGGATAAAAATTTCGTTGAACTTTGAAAAATGCTGCAATTCTTTAATTTTGGTTGAGACTAATACTGTATGGGTTGTGACCAAGAAAATAACCCCACTCACCGTTACCATTGCGTTAACAAAATAATAACTAAATACTTCTACAAGTGTTTTCTTTATATTCGGTAAGATAATCCGATAAATCGTTTTTAGCCAACTATCATGTAGTAATGCTGCGGTTATTTCCCAAGATAGATCCATTTTTTGTAATGCATTTTTCACCATTAAAAACGGTGTTGTAAAGAAATGAATGATATTATAAGCAATAATTATCAAAAACGTACCTTTCATATCACTATTATTAAAGAGAAATAAATAACCTAAACCAAGCACCATTCCTGGGATGGCATTTGTTATCATCGCAACTGCATCAAATGCTTTTCTACTTTTTAAATTCGTACGTGCACTTAGTAAGCCCGCAATAAAAGCAATCACTACCCCAGCAAGTGCTGTACACACAGCAACAATTAACGAGTTTTTATATACTCTCATCAATTCTGGCATTTGAATCACAGCTTCTAAGTGTGCGAGTGTAAACCCAAAATCAAATGGATATGCTGTTGTAAACGGTACAATAAAAAGTGGCGTGAAAATTGCTAATAAAGTGAATACTATCATCGTGCTACCTATACCAAACAATATTGTTTTTGTTTTTGAAGCAAACGCAACTTGCTGTGAAAATGATTTATATGCAACATTACTTCTCTCCAAAATCCCTATGACAATCATGCCAATAACAGCTGGTGCTAACATGACAATTGAAATGACTGCGCCCTGTGAGAAGTTTGGAATAGATCCAAGCATCGTCTGATAAAGTCTTGTTGCTATTACCTCATAAGTCCCACCTACTGAAGCCGGTATACCATAGTCAGTAAAGCTTAAGATAAATGCTAAAGTAAACGCACCACCAATTGTACTTAACAAAGGACGTAATACTGTATGATAAAATCTGCGCAATTTGCCATCATTCATTAGGTGGGACACAATAATAAAGCGGTGATCCATATATTGCATGGCATTATGTATCAATAAAAACGCGGCTGGTAATGTGTAAAGTACATAACCTATGATTAAACCATTAAATCCGTATACTGTAAAAAGTGGTTGTTCAAAAATGCGGCTAAATATCCCTTGATTTCCGAATGCATAGATCAATACAAAACCATATGTAATGGTAGGTAATAACATTGGCAATGTTACACCAAATTGTATAAATTTTTTAATGGGCTTTATAACCTTCGTAAAATGAATGGTATAGGCGAATAAGAACGCAAGTACTGTTGTAATAACTGCTGCAATTCCTGATACCCATATACTATTAAAGAAAACTTCTCTTAAAGTATTTGTTGTTAATGCTTTTTCATAATTTTGAAGTGTCCAGCCATCTAATCCTTGAAATGATTTCAATACAACTAATCCTAGTGGCAATGCTAAAAATAATATAAAAATTATTAATAATATGAATGAAATGCTACGCATCATCATCGTTGTTTTAACCATGTTGTTCACCAAACAACTGATAAATATTTTGACGTTTAATGTGGAGCTGTTTTAGTATAAATGTTTCAATAAATTCATTTGCTGGATGTTGTATAATTTCTTTTGGGCTTCCACATTGTGCAACATTTCCATTATTTAGAATAAGAACTTGATTAGACAGGGTTAATGCCTCTTCTGGGTCATGTGTCACGATAACCGTTGTTAAATTAAATTCTCTCGCAATGGATTGAATACGTTCTTTAATGGTTTCTTTAATAACTCCATCTAAAGCACTTAATGGCTCGTCCATCAGTAAAATATCTGGCTGCATTACAAGTGTTCGTGCAATGGAGACTCTTTGCTTTTGTCCACCAGAAAGTTCATGTACCCTTTTTTTTAAATGTGGATGAAGCTCTAAAAATTCAATGTATTCTTTAACATCATTTTCAGTAACATTCTTATTTTGATTACGTAAACCATACATAATATTGTCGTAAGCATTTAAGTGTGGAAATAATGCGAAATCTTGAAACACAATATTAAATCCTCGTTGATGCATTGGCTTCTGACTAATATCTTCCCCATTCCAAATGATTTTTCCGCTTGTTTGCTGTTCCAATCCCAAAATAATATTTAATAATGTTGTTTTCCCACAACCACTTGGTCCTAGTAATGACATAATTTGTCCTTTTGGTAATGTTAAATCGATGTCTTTTAAAACCTCTTTTGGTCCAAAGTTCTTTTTAATATGTTGAAGCTCTAGCATATATGTCACCTCTCTTTGTTAAACTCAGTATAAAACTGTATTGTAAATCTAACACTAAGTATTTTGTAAATCTTGAGTAAATTATGGTTAACTATTGACTAAATTTCGACAATCTTCTATATAATTAAGAAAGAAGGAGTGATTTAAATGTATCCTATTGAGCGTCAACAAAAAATTGTGAAAATGGTACGAACACAAAAAGTCGTAAAGCATTCTGAACTGACAGAAGCGTTACAAATATCAATGGAAACATTGCGTCGTGATATCCAAGTACTTGTACAACAAGGTCTTGTCGAAAAATTTTATGGTGGAATTAAAGAGATTGAGCAGTCTGTAACAGAAACTTTGATCGAGCAACGTATGGTCAGCCAATTAAATGAAAAAGTAGCCATCGCTAAAGAATGTGCAGAAATGATCGAAGAAGGTGATTGTATCTTTTTAGATAGTGGTTCAAGTACATATCAAATTGCTAAATTCCTTTGCCATATGAAAAATATAACGGTCATTACTAACTCTTTACCAATTGCTATGGAATTACTGAGTACATCTGTAGAAGTCATTATAATGGGTGGGAAAGTACGACATTCTGAAAGGTCCATCATTGCTTATGACTTTTTACTACAATATGACCAGCTAAATATTTCAAAAGCATTTATCTGTACAAGTGGTATTTCATTAAAGAATGGATTGTCTGATTTTAGTTTCGAAGAAGCAATAATGAGGCGGAAAATCGTACAAATAGCACAATCCATTTATGTTGTAGCTGATTATACAAAATTTGAGCGTGATGTCACTGTAAAAATTTGTCCACTTAGCAATGTAGATTACTTAATTACAGATGCTCACTTAAATGATGACATTTTTAAACAATATAAAGAGGCTGGTATTAATATTAAACGCATACCTTTATTATGAAAGTTACAGTACTCCTAGTTGTGTATACTCAAAAGGTAGAGGGGCTTTTTTATGCTCCTAATAATTCATTACAGCAAATCATCGTAAATCCTTAACCATTTAAAAAATCGTATCTAGAATGAATAGATACGATTTTCCCCATTTAGTAAAGCTCATTTGCTTGTGATAGGGCCACCTTGCATACTGCTATAAAATAAATATTTATTCCAAAATCTGGTCCGATTGTTGAATAACGTGTTTATCATTTAAGGAAAAAATAACGCAATAAAAAAAGAAGACCGTTGACTCAACAAGGGTCTTCCTTATATGTCTTATATGGGTGGCGGTACACTTGCGCCACAGTGACGGATTATACTTGTGAAACGGATATTAACAATCTAGACCTTTAATTGAAAAAGCACTTTTCTTATTCAAGAAAAATGCCCGATTGTGGATTCATGAAAATTGATTAACCCTCAACAAGCCCATAGTATTTATAAAGTTTACCTTCTAATTCTACGAGTAAAATTGGTCCACCAATTTCTTCTTTTTCTTTAACCGAATAAATTTTTGCACCAACAGGCAATTTGTTCGACATTTCATCTTCAAAGTTTGTATCTGTTTCGTTTTTTGTTTTTATTTCCCCTACCTGCTCGTCTTTTGTTAAGGTTAGTTCTTCAACCCAATCAATCCCAGTCTGATAAATCACTCCGTTGAACTGAAATATATCGGCTTCAGGGTCTAATTTTAAAACCTCCTCTGCATTAGGATTTTCAGTTTTATGAACCTCTACTTTGCCTTTATTCGATGAATTAGAACATCCACCAGCAATTAATAAAACGAAAATAATCAATCCCAATAGTAATCTTGATTTTTTCACGTTATCCCTCCTTGGATTGTTAGACGTATAAAGGACAATTAAGTTACCCTGTTTATTCCGTTAAATGGCCCTTTAACGGAAAAACGCGATCCTCTTATTGAAGAATCGTGCCCGATTGTTGTATAAGGAGGTTTTGAAGAAGATCACAGATTACCTATCCTCTATATCAACCAAGTAAATAGCTTTTTCAAAACCACCACGTTTCACCATTTTTTGCAACCGTACTGCATTTAGCTCTTCATAAGTCACACCCAATGTATTAAGAGCCGTATGTATTAATTCTAATACATCTGCTAACTCTTCCACGCTTTCATTAGCAGTTTCTGCTGCGTGAAACTCTTTAGCTTCCTCAATCATTTTCGCCTTAACTTCCTTTAAAAGTTCACTTGACTTAAGTATTCGAGCATTATAAATTAATCCATTTGATTCGATAATTTCTAAAATCCTATCTCTTACTAATTTATTATAGACAGGCATACCCTTCAGCTCCTTTATCAAAATTAAAAAATTATGGTTCCCTTTTCAACTTATCGATTGGTGTAAATACAATGTTAATTTCTAGTTGGTTCGTGTCATTCTCTAGCTCTTTTAGCGTAAGTGGTCCTTTTACTTCGTTCTTATCTATTTCGATTATCCAATAAGAATAATCATTGTCAGCAGGAGTTTTTGGAGGTTTTTCATATCCTCGTTCATCCGCCCTTAAACTCAATTGTTTTGCAATAATATATTGATCGTCCCACCATACAGCAGTCACTTCAGATGGTACATATAAATGATTAAATGTCGTATCATCTCCATCATTTACCGCTTCATCTCCGTAAATTTGAATTTGATGAGCCAAAAGTCTATCAATGCGATAACCGTTGTCTAATGAAATTGTATAATCTGCTAATCCCGCACATCCTGATATAATAAAACAAGTTAATATCAATAAAATTAAATGTTTCAACGCTCTCCCTCCATTTTAAGCGTATTTAACTAATTGTTCGCTATTTATTTTAATACGCTTCAAATGGAAATAAGTTCCTTTAGTTTTTTAACAAGTAATATAAGAATGTTATTCAACAATATGGCCCTTTAACGGAAAAACGCGATCTTCTTATTGAAGAATTGCGCCCGATTTGTTGATAATCGTTTTTCAATTAAATATACAGGTTTTTATTCAGCTATCACAATCTGCATAATCTTGAAAAGTATTATCGTAGCGCTGTTTATATATCTGCATAAAAAGTTGTATATACAATTTCCAAAAGAAAACTCAAGAAATGTTGGTTTAACTGCATTTTTGGATTTCGACCGACTTCTTTCCAAACTTTCATTTGGAAACGTTATTTTATATCGAGATGAATATATGAATTTCTCTGTTAGTATGTCTCAATGGTATTTTCATAAATATTAACATTAATAATAGCGCCTATCTGTCCAACTTTAACTCCAACGTCTATAAAATCGGTCTTGTTATGATCCGGAAACTTAATATAAAAGTGTCCATATTTCTTTCCTACAACTCGGAGTAGGTTGGTTTCCCCTTCTCGTGTGACCGTGGCAATATTTTCAGCATCTTCTGGTATGATATGCTTTCCCATAGTGTATTCTGTTCCTAAATCCAATGTCGCAGTTGGTTTTTCTTCTAGTGTCCGAACGCTATAATGAAAATGTGGAGTCAGACTTACCGCTTCAATCCCGTACCGGACTTCTTTTCCATCATCGAAGCGGAGAGTGGCAATATATTGACCTGGTTTATCAATCCCGATTTGAACAGTAATATATTCATTTGTACTATCGCTCTCATAACAATCAGAGGAACTGAATGTTGGACATTTTTTGAACGCTATACTGTCAGATAGCTTTTCTCCATCCATTGTGGAAAGAGAAATGTTTTGGACTTCTTTTTTATCTCTTACATCTATTATAGCTGGCGAAGCGAGAAAGTCTTGCGTCTCCTCTAGTGTCAACTTTAGTTTGCCGTTCACTTCTTTGACGTTGACATAGTATTTCCGATAGTATTTCTTATCTGGATTCCCTGAATACACCAAAGCGACCCGTAATGTTCCCGTCCCTTCTTTGAGCGGGACTAAGTGAATTTTATCCGATGTGTTGCCATTTAGATCATTGCTCCCAACAACCGAATGGAACACATCCGTATCCTCTTGATATGAATCATACATTTTAAACTCCTCCCAGTTGTAGTCGCTTGCCCGCAATGTAACAATCTGTGATTTCGCTTCCTCAGTAGCTTTCATCATCTTGGTTGCTTGTCCTCTTGTTATGGAAACATTCGGGCTGAATCTATCAGAAGACGTTCCTCCCGTTATGCCAAGTCGATAGATGTTCAAAATACTTGGATCATGACCTGTCCCCCTTTTCACATCTTCGAATGGACTTTTATGCGATGAGAAGTCATAGCGTGGCAGATCGAACGCTTTGACAAGAATCGAAGCCATCTGTCCTCGGGTAATAGGATTGTTCGGACCGAAACGTCCATCCTCGTAGCCTCTAATGATACCTTTTCCCGCCATAGCTGCAATGGCTTTGTAATAATCGTTCCCCCTCGATACGTCCTTAAATGCTGGACTCTTCACATTGTCCGTATCCAATTTAATCAGTTTGGCAATTATTGCAGCTGCCTGTCCTCTAGTGATGGAGTTTCCTGGTTTGAATGTACCGTCCGGATATCCTCCGATAATATTACGTTCTGCCAAATCATAGACCGCTTCGGCAAAGTACTTTGATGATGGTACATCTGAAAATTGTTTTTTACTTACAGCAAATGTATTAGATAAGGGCAGGCTACACGACAGCACTAGTACACTAAATACTGCAAATAGTCTCTTCTTCATTCTCTAGCTTCCTCTTTTTTCTTTTAATAGATTCCATTGTATTGGAAAAACTTGTTCAATTTTTCCTTTAGGAAGCTTAACAATTTTGTAATCGTCGTCCCCATATTTTGGGTTTCACTTGATTCAACGCTGTGCTAAACACCTACTAGCACGATAAATAGTAGTATAAGCATTATAAATAGCTACTTAAAAAATCCTCCAATCAGTAGTGTGCTGTACTGACGGAAAAAATAGAAATTAGTTTCACGATTATTTAATTTTTTTTTGAAAACTTTATAAAACTAAAGTACAGAAAGATATTCAATAATATGGCCCTATAATTGAATAAAGCACTTTTCTTGTTCAAGAAAAGCGCTCGACTGTTGAATAGAGTGACAACATTTTTAGTGCCTTTATAATTTTTCAAAATTAATCCCCAAATTTTCATTTGAGTCCTAGCTGCATGGGAGAGGTTACTTGATATGGATTGGTTTAAGAGTCGTCCTAAAGAATGGACAGCCAAGGTTGAGGTTGAGTGGACGCAAGGTATTACTCCAAAATTACAATCGATCAGATTGTCTAAGCAGAATTTATAGTATGTTAATAAAAAATAAATAAAAAAAGCGTCAAAAAAATGCAATATTTTATCTACTTGTAGAGTCTTATTATTTAAACGGTATGTAAGGAGGTTTTTAGAATGGAATTGAAGCAAAGTGAATTAGATGCCATTAAATCAAATCCGCTTGATGCAATAGTGGATATTATGGATGAGTATGGAACTGAAATAAAAAAGTTTGTTTATATGTATTTAAAAAATGAAGCGGATACGGAGGATGTAACCCAAGAAGTGTTTGTGTCCGTCTATCAAAATATACATACTTTTAAAGGGAATTCATCACTTAAAAGCTGGATTTATTCAATTGCTGCAAATAAATGCAAAAATCATTTAAAACGTGATCGATTACGTCATTTCAATTTAATTGAGCGATTAACTCGACAACAATCAAGCTTTTCCTCGAAGCAAGAGGACCTATCGGAGCTATATTTACAAAACTCCTTAAATAAGGGTCTATTTGAAAAAGTAATGGATTTACCTATCAAATATCGAGAAGTCATAATCCTTTATTATTACAAAGAATTATCCATTAAAGAAATTTGCGCCATCTTAAATGAAAAGGAAAGCACCTTACAATCTCGCCTATTAAGGTCCCGAAAAAAGTTAAAAGATTCAATACTTAATGAAGTAGGAGGCATCATTCATGGATAAACAATTAAAGGAATTGGATTTTGAAAAGAAAATCAACGTTACATTTACGGAAGAGAACAAAAGGAATGTATTAAACAAAATTCAAAAAGTTGAACAAAAGAAAATGTCCAAACCCCATTATGTACAAAATGCACTTACATTCACTTTCACAATTGGATTAATTTTCTTCGGCTACACTATGTTCGCTAATAACGATGTTCAAGAGAGTGCCGAAGATTCCACTCAGTTGAATAATCAAACTCCACCTAATAGTGGAGATTCAAAAGCTGTAATCACAAGTGAAGGAGATAAAGAAAGCAAACAATTAAAAGTTGGCGGTGAATATGATTCTTGGAACGCAATTACCTTTGCTCGAGTAGATCCAGAGACAAATATACGTGTGGAGTACGATTTTTCAGATCCAAATTATAATTTATTTGCTGCTCACCTCAAAGCTGCTGCCATTACAGAAAATGCTATTTTTATGGGAGCAGTTAGAGGTAATGAGATTCCCACTCATACGATGTACATTAAATATTTGAACGAAATATTGCTTTTATTAGGCAACATTGAGCCAAGTGAAGAAAATATAGAGGAATTAACGCAAGCCAAGCAAATTACACAACGCGTTCTTGACGAGGAGATAAGTAAGAGGGACCCAATTTTAGATGAACTTCACATGATTTTACATGAGTTAGACGAATATTATAACGTAAAACCTTTTATAGACAATGGTATGACAACAGATGGGCATCAAGTATTAATACCGGATGAAACAGAGGATTAATAATAGTAAATGGTTCACGCTATTTCTACGCCACAATTGATAAATAAAAAAACCCCTGTATTTCTTGATAATCAAGGTACAGAGGCTAACGTATAACCAAGCCGAGAAAAGGGCTATATGATGGAGTGTGAATAAGGAACACTTGATGAACTTGAAAATAAAAGTTAAGTGATGGACGACGCATATGGAGTGTACGTGCAAAATAAATTTTATAAAGTAGTTCTTTACTTTATATTAATATACAAGTTATGAAGCAGTTTGAGCCAATTTGGTACAAACTGCTTCATTGTTTTTGTGAGTTTCTCTATTCTTATCCATATAGGCTATTCTGTAATACTTCGTAGAAAAAGTTACAAAAGCATGGTTCGGTGACTTTTCATAAAAAAGGTTACTCCACAATATGGCCCTATAACGGAAAAACGCGCTCTTCATATTGAAAAAACGTGCACAATTGTTGATTGAAAACCACTAAAACCTCTATTAATGCGCTCATTCTCGAGTTTATCAAAGTATTGAAGGAAAAGGGTATTGAGCTTTCAGAACACCAGATTTCGCAGTTTAAAAATTATTTTGAGCTTTTAGTTGAAGTTTTCAAAATTACTTTGCTAACTTTAGTTACTCTCATTTGAGTTTTAATATTATTTTCCCTTTAGCCCTGCCAGACTCAGCGTATTCCATCGCCTTTTGAGCATCATCAAAAGAAAAGACTTTATCTATTATGGGTTTAATATTACCTGCTTCAATATAGTTTGCAATGATACTTAATTGTTCTCCACTGGGCTCCATAAACAAAAATGTATAATGAACATTATGCTTTTTTTCAAGTGAAGTAAGTTTATTACTTGCTGCTGAAAACAATAATGTTTTAAAAAATCCTGAACCATATTCTTTTGCAAAACGAGCATTCGGCAATCCCGAAACGGAAACAATTTTACCTCCGTTTTTGACAACTTTAAATGACTTTTCTAATATCTCGCCCCCAAGTGTATCAAATACTGCGTCATAATTTTTTAATGTTTCTTCAAATTTTTCTGTTTTGTAATTAATAATTTCATCTGCACCAAGAGATTTCACTAAATTCATACCGGCTTCACTGGCGGTCGTTGCAACAGTCGCACCCATTAATTTTGCCAGTTGAATTGCAAACGTACCGACACCGCCAGCCCCAGCTTGAATTAAAATCTTTTGTCCTTTTTGTAATTGTAGGATGTCAGAAAACGCTTGGTATGTAGTTAACCCAACCAACGGGATTGATGCAGCTTCTTCAAAGGTTAAATTTTTAGGTTTTAAAGCAATATCATCTTCATGCACAGAAATATAATCAGCAAAAGTACCAATTTTACTCTTGCGTGGACGTCCATATATTTCGTCACCAACTTTAAAATGAGACACTTTTGCGCCAACTTTAACCACGACACCAGAAAAGTCGCTCCCAAGAATAAGAGGCATTTTATATTTAAGCAACAATTTCACTTTCCCATCACGTATCTTAAAATCAATGGGATTGATACTAGCTGCATGTATTTCTGCAAGTACCTCATATTCATTAATTTCTGGTGTAGGCATTTCTGCCAAACGCATTGGAACCTTCCCATACTTTTCTATAACCATTGCTCTCATTGCGTCTCTTCCTCCAACTTTTGTATTTTACAATCCATAATTCAATGAAAATCTTCCAAAAACTTATCAATATCCGTCACAAGATTTTTTAATAAACCTATTTTTGAACGCATATTAATAAAATAAAAATTCTTTGTGCCTTCTTTCCGCATTAATATAACATCGGCCTCCCTCAAAATCTTAAGATGATGTGAAACAGCAGGTCGAGAAAGATGCGTCTTTTCAGTGATTTCGCCAACACGCAACCCTGTTTGACAATCAGTTCCCATTAATACTAAAAGAATTGATTGACGAGTTTCATCACCAATCGCCTGTAATACTTTTTGAGAACTAATGAAATCTTCTTTAATATTATTTAGTTGGTCCTGTTTATTCATTCTATGAAATACCTCCAATGCTCAGTCGAATGGTTTAAGTCGACGAACCATATCACTGAACACAACAATATTATATTGTTAAGTTTGGTGCAATATTGAGAAAGCAAATCGAGACGGATCAATTTTTCATAAATAGCTCTTCAATATAAAAAGCACTTTTCCTTTTTTTAGAAAAGCGCACGATTGTTGAATAACGAGTGCCATTACAAGGTTATGATCAGCAGCACCTTAGAATAGGAAGTTCAATACTCCTAAACGTCGCTTACCCTTCATGCTTAGTGATCACTGGATTCCGAATGTCTGAAGCGTCTCTGAAATTTGTTTGTTATCGAACTCTTGTAAAATTAATGGTAAAATAAAAAGTGTTAATTAATTGAGATTGGAGGTTACAATTCACAATGTCAGCTAAAAAACACTCTTGGAAAAGTTATTTATTTTTAATATCAAGTGTATTAGTAACAGCAGCTATGTTTCTATTAGATCCAATAGCTAGAGCAACTTCTGAAACACTTACGCCAGTGATTCTAGCATTTATTGGTCTTGGCACAATTTGTTCTATTGTGTTGGCTGTTTTCTGTTTCCGTACTTTAAATGAAAAAAAGACTTTACCAATATTGGGTTTGCTTTTTACTAGTTTAAATTTTATTCTAATTGTTTCGTTTATATGGATTGGTGCAAATATAGCATAGAAAGGAAAGCTAGGGAGTTACCCCTGGCTTTTCTTTTTTTGAAATAACATTCGTCAATTACTTTTGCACCCCGAATGCCATTACGAATTGTTGTATCCACAGGACCTGTTTTATTTGCAGCACAATCAAGGAAGTCATCATGGCAAACGCATCGCTCCTTGCCTTCCTTATTCCCTGACTTCAAGCAAGCATCATGAGTTAAGCATCACCTATCAAGTTCGTTAATCGTGTTTCCACCACCTGCATTTTCCCAAGCGCCACAGCACTTACCGCAAGTCACATAAAAACTTGAATAACATTTTTTATCTTCAAAAGTGTTATTCAACGATATGACCCTTTAACAGAAGAATCGATTTCAAGATGATCTGAATGGTAATAATAATGTTTGTTCGCCTTTATGAACAACGTAAGAAATTCTACTTGGTTTAATTTAATTAAGTTAATTTAGAACCTCAGAAATTGAATGAATGATAATGTCCGGTCTATCCATATGTGTAGAATGGCTTGAATTTTTTGCGAATACAATTTTGCTATTGCTAGAAAGGTTTCCTTGTCTACTAATAAGTTCTTTCCATTTTTCCTCTAAAATTCTTAACTCTTCCTCTGGCAGCCCGCCTTGTAGTCCCAACTTAATGCAAAATTCTACATCTCTTCCTAAAACAATCAACGGGACATTGAGAGTCGTCTCTAAAGACTTAATAATCTCAGCATCCTGTTTCCAATTGCTTATCTCTAAATACATCGCTTTGTATAAAGATGGCCTTATTTGAAAGTCTAATAATCTCTGTCGAATTTCTTTAGGAAATGATTTTTGCTTTTCAGATAGAGTAGGGTTTAATAGTATCCTTAATTGCTCTTGTTTCATCGATGAATAAGATTTACATTTCTCTAACCAAACTTCATCAGAATCAGTTTCATCTAAAATAGGTAAATCTAATTCGTCTAATTCATGTAGATCTACAGAGGTTGAATCCACCAAAACCATTCCTGCAACCATTTTAGGATAACTTTTAGCAAAATGTTGTACGCACAATCCCCCATAGGAATGACCAACCAATACAATTGGTTCCGTAATTTCAAGTACTGATATTAAATCAAGTAATTCCTTAACGACTGCTCCAGTATTACGGACATCACTCCCTATTTCACTTTCTCCTAGTCCAGGTCTATGCACAATTACTACTCTACTGGTTTTACTTAAGGTCTTGGTAATGATGTACCATTCATCAAATGAACAGCCTAACCCCGTTAGTATGATAATCGTTTTTCCTTTGTTCCCTTTACTAAGCACCTCCATCTTTTTTTGTTTTATTTTTAAAAATGAAATAATAAATATTCCCCCTAATTGTCATTTTTCCACTTTAATTTCCCGTTAGTCCAAGTATAAGCCTTCACTTTCACATTATAAATTACATATTTTCAATGTGTTTTATTCAAAAAATATGGCCCTATAACGAATATAGATAGCGAAAAACATATTCATTTAAATGGTATAATAGGTAAAATAAGTATATATAAATAGTGCAAAATGAAACGGTTGCGAAAATAAAAAAGGAACCATAATCTTCATTTGGGAAAGGTCAGGTTAGATTAATGCGTAAGATGATGAAAATTATAGGGTCGGTAGCACTTATTAGTATTCTGGCTAGGCTACTTGGATTTTATAGGGAAATAATGATAACGAACCAATATGGGTTGTCTACTACAGCCGATGCAATTGCACAAGCTTATACAATCCCAAATTTCATTTATCTAGTTGTTGGTGGTGGATTGACCACTGCGTTTATATCTGTTTATCATTCAACTAAATCAGAAAAGGATTTATATGTTCGTAAGACCCTAGCAACTGTTCTTATAGCAGCAATTTCAATAACGGTTATTTTAATCATTCTAGTAGATCCCCTTTTGAAACTATTTTTTAACAATCGTAGCGCTGAAGACTTTGCATTGTTACGTAATCTATATCTTTGGATGATGCCATCATCAATCTTTCTTGTACTTTCGACGTGGATGAGTGGCTTGTTAAATATAACTGGTAAGTATCATCTATCTAGTATTGCAGTTTTTCTTTATAATGCAGTCTTTCTTGGATTAGCAGTCTTTTTAACCAGATATTTCGGACCTGAGTCTTATGGAATTGGTGCTTTGATTGGTGCATTGTTAATGGGTGGTTTTCTTTATATTGGAGTTCGGAAATCAAAACGCTATTCATTGAAACCTACTTTTGAAATGTCTAAAGACATTAAGCAATTATGGATAATCGCTTTACCTATCTTATTTGGAGGTGCTTCGTTACAACTCTATATCCTTATTCATAGGATTGTGTCTGGACAGTTTGAAGAAGGCGTCGTTATGGCTGTTAATATCGCCTCTAAATCGACTAGTCTCCCACAAACAATCTTGATAGCCGCAGTGACAACGGTAATTTATCCGCTGCTTAGTAAAAAAGAAGGAGAAGAAGACACAGAGGCAATCCGTGTACTCTATAAAAAGGGAATTCTTTACCTCGTTGGATTACTCGTTCCTACTACGGTTATCGCTTATATCTTTGCAGCCCCACTTATAAGCTTTGTTTTCGAAAGTGAAAAATTTACAAGGGAGTCAGTCAAACTAACAGTACCGATCTTTCGAGCATTCTCACTATCAATGTTTTTCCTGGCTGCTAATACATATATCACTCGATTCTATTACGCAAAAGGCAACTCGATTGTGCCGGTAATATTTAGTGTAGTTAGCGCTTTAGGAATTAATATAGCTGTAATTTATTTAATGATGGGTTCATTTGGTGCTTCATCGATTGCTTACGGCACGGCTATAAGTGCTGCGGCAAACTTCCTAATGCTGGTTATTTATGCGAGGGTTAGATGGAAATTTTAAAGTTGCTTATTAGCATTAAATTTAGGTTTAGTACAGCGAGGTTTCATAATATATACATTTAATTTCTAATAAAGGTCCCGATTATAAGCTAATAGAAAACACAAAAAAAAATGCCCGAATGTTGTTAAATCAACGTTCGTGCTTTTTCGATTGAACTATTATAATAAAGCTCTAGACAAATTGTATAAATAGCTTAAGTAGCAGTAATTTACAAATCAGATCTTACCTTACCTATAAAAATGTTATTCGACAATATGGCCCTATAACGGAAAAACACGATCTCCTTATTGAAGAATCGTGCCCGATTGTGGAATAACAAATGCACTTAAGTAGCTCTGCAACACCTTTCAAACATTAATGTTATTGTATTGTTGATTTTATAGAACAGTTATAAACAGTATCTCCAAAAGATCGAATGTCGCTTAAATAATTGTATCCCTCAGATGAACCATAACGGTTGAGCATTCTTACTGCTACTATGTTTTCCTCTGGAATAACGAGCAGAGCTACATTGGTGTAGCCGAGTAATTGATAGGAACCTTTTGGAACTGTATCACCTATTTGGTTAAAACTATGGTTTGTATCTTTTACAAACCATAAAAATCCGTTCTTCTGAATAGGAAGTGTCGGGTTAGGAGATTGAATGGATGCAGTCATTTGAATGATTTCTCTAGGAATTATTTGTTTTCCTCCCCATTTCCCTCCTGTTAAATGAATGTAACCGAATAAAGCAAGCTCTTTTGCAGACACATACATATTCATTCCAGAACCATCTACTACATCTGTCTCAGTCCAAAAAGGGTTATCTGTATCTCGAATAGCGTCTGCAATTTTTGAATGAGGCTTACTCATCCTAATCCATTCTGTCGATTGAAAACCTAGTGGTTCAATAACTTGCGATTTAATGATTTCAGCAACAGACAGCCCCGTTGTTTTTTTGATAATCATTGTCAACAGTTCAATACTTGGACCTCTATATGCCCAGGACTCACCCGGTTTATATTCACTAATTAGTTTATTAACCTCACAAATTCTTAGCCCATGTGTGTGAGTTAATAGGTGACGAATGGTTACCCCTTCATACGCGTACAGATGTGAATTTTCTACAAACTGTTGAACTGGATCATCAATAGAAAAGTAGCTATTGTATATAGCGTAAGCCGCAGCAAAACCGATATAAGCCTTTCTTACCGAGGCAATGTGGAATTGAGTATCTACTTGAACATCTCTAGCGTGTTTTGCATTAGACTGTTTGCCAAAATACGACTCTGTTACGATTTTGTCGTTATGGATAACAAAAATGGCACCACCACTAGCACCCAACTTTTCAGCACTCTCCATTACATGAATACGTAGATCTTCAAATAAGTTTGGGTAATCACTCTCGTTCTTTAATATCATTTTTCACTCTCCTTGAAAATAAGAAATGCCCCAATATAGTTTCAAACAATATTTTAAATATAAATTACTTCTCATGAACTTTTACATATATACTTCCAAATAGGCTTCCTCCTATATAAGCATCTAACTTCCATATTCCGCTTTTAGGTAATGACATGTTAGATGGGGCGTGTTTGTCTGCACCATTATTGGCAGCACCTAGTACGCCACTGGTCACAAAGATTTCTTCATCTTCATTTTCATGAGTGGCAACAACTTTTAGTTCTCCTTCTAACTCTTGTTTTCCCCCCCAAAAATGCCACATGTACTTTTGCTCTTTACCAGGATAGAACCGAACTTCTTCGCTATCATCGTAAATAAAACCTAATCGGCCCTCTTCTCCAATCATTGTGTAACCGCCCGATTCAAAAAGTGAACTTTCATTCCAATTGCTTTTAATCACTTTTTCATTTTTTCCAATGAACTCCTCTTCATTACAGCCTGCAATTGCTAACGATAAAATTATTCCAAAAGTTAAAAGGATTCTTTTTTTCAACATAAATACACCCCCAATGACTTTTTATGTTAATTCTCTAACTAGCACCAATACCCCTTCATAAAGTTACAAATATATGACCCTAAAGAGAATTAAATAAAGGGGGAATTTCCCCTTATTTGAAGAATTGTGTTCACTTTAATGATAATAAGGGTAAGATTTACCGTTATGTACGTATAAATTGCTGATTTTCATGGTTTTTAGACAATCCGCTCCTCGATATTATTTTGTTCCGACCCCTACCTTCATTAATCTCCGTTGACTTTTGTAATAAGCCAATATGTTTTAATATTTCATTACAGTAATTTTTTTACAACCAAATCAGAATTGCTTCGTCTAATAATTGAAAGGGTGAGGAGGATGCTTGAACGAGTGATAGAACAGGTAGAAGTAAGTGAATTAAATAAAGAGGAGAGAATTGAATGGTTGATGAATGAATACGGCCAAAATATAGCTCGTTTAGCATTTACTTATACTAAACAGAAGCAACTATCAGAAGATATTGCGCAAGAAGTTTTTATTAAGTGCTACGAGAACTTAGACAACTTTAGAAATGAATCTTCTTATAAAACATGGTTATACCGTATCACGGTGAACCTCTGTAAAGATAAGTTAAGGAGCTGGTCTTTTAAAAATATCGTCCTTACAGAATTTTTTACAAAAATAAAGAGTACAAATAAATCACCTGAAATGGAATTAGTCGGTCTAGAGGAAAAACGACTAGTTGCAGAAAAAATACTTTCCTTACCCGTGAAGTATCGAGAAGTAATAATTTTATATTACTATGAAGAAATGTCATATAACCAAATATCAGATTTATTAAATTTGAGTATACAAACGATAAAATCCCGATTACATAGGGCGCGCCTCTTATTAAAAAAGTCACTAGAAGGGAGCATCAAACATGGATGACATGTTTAAACAAATCGTAGAGACTATGAACAAAACTGTGTTAAAGGACATTCACTTCGATGCGAAACAGAAAGAAAACGTAAGGCAAGTTATTTACAAAAGAAAAAAGAAGCGCCATATCAAGCCAACGACGTTGAATTATCTATTACCAATAGCTGTAGCGAGCCTGTTTTTTTTAGGCGCTAGCTATTATGCTACTACGGAGTTGGAGATTTTTTCGCGTGAAGAGCAGATGACTAGTTTAAATAACGCCCCTGACCATATTCCACCAGGATCAAAAGTTGAAACTAACATTTATACACCTCCAGCCCAAGAGGAATCATACGAAGAGATGACAAAAGAAGATGTGGTTAGCAAGCTTTTAAATACAGTAGACTATTTTTACACAGCTGCAGGTAAATTTGAGGATTACGCCGTATATTATGACGACTCAGTTAGTAAGAGCGTGACTGAATACAAATTAAGCATAAAAAATGAAATTGGTGGCTATGAGAAAAACACTACTCTAGTTGATGAAAAAATACTGGGGTATGCGGAAATTATTAACGAATTTATTTATAATGAAGAAAAGCTCTGGCATAAAGAAAGTGTAAATAATACCTATCGAGTCAGTGACTATGAACCGCAGCCCAAACGAGATCCGATCACACCAGCAGAAGCATTTAATTTAGAATTGAAAGACATTTATTCAGATAAGGCTAATTTTAGAGAAAGGCCAGAAATTGCCCCTAGCGGCATGTCTTTGTTTCCCTATGAAATTACAGCTAGTTACTTAAGAAATACAGAGCTTTGGGATATAGAAAAACAAAATGAAGAATTGTTAGGTCATAATACCATTGTTTTATATGGAAAATTGGATGAGCAAGTGATAATTAGATTCAAAATGAAAAGAACTACTGACACTTTTCGCTTTTGGGTAGATAAAGATACTGGCATTTTAGTTAAATATGAAACGTATGATACGGACGGTCAACTTACAGGCTATCTCCATCCTGAAAGTTTGGAAGTGAATATTACTATTGATCCGCAAGATTTTGTACCAAACTTAGATGGCTATACTCCTTTTGTTCCTTATGGAAAAAAGCCCGAGCATGATTCAAGAGAAGAAAAAATAGAAGCTGTAGACACCAATAAAGAAGATACGGAAGCTATAGTAGATTTAATGCGAAAGGACCTGCCTTTCTTGTATGAATTCACTCATCCCGATCTTGAAATATCTTCAGCTTACTATATGGAATTTGAAGAAGAATTCCACCATGCTTACCTCACGTATATTCCCAAAAATGAAGCGGGAATAGTATACGTAACCGCTTATCACCAGGATTCCTTTACTCGTCCTTTGAATAATTTCGATGTGATTACAGGAAACCAACTTGAACTGTTCACCTTAAACGGCATTGAGTGGAAAAGCTATGAATTAAAAGATTTTTTAGGCGCCAAGTTTATAGGCATGAAAGGTGATTATATATATGAGGTCGTGAGTCAAAAAATAACACTCGAAGAAACGAAGGCTTTATTAGGATCTTTTAACCCAAGTAAGTAGGATGATGGCTGCCTGGAATTATCAAAAAGAAGGTTGGACAGAATCCAAAAACACCACTTTTCACTCAAAGAAAAATGGTGTTCTTTTTGTGTTTTCCAGGGGCGTTGCTACATACGAACGTATCGATGCTTTATTTGGGAACGTTATTTAAATTGGTGTGTTTAATTATTTATGTTTCAAAGAGATTATTTTCTAATGCTGCAATGTATCGTTTAGCTGAAATTTGAACACGTTCTTTAGCGTCCTTTTCAATCACTCGATGGAATGCGTCAAATAACTTTTCGAAATTAAATGTATCAATTTGACTTGCAATTCGTTTTACAATATTAGTTGGCAATGGAATAAAGTTTGGATAGCTGTACATAAAAGTTACCCATCTACGATCTGCAACCACACGGATGATATCTCCAACAAATAAAACGCCCTCTTTTTTATTGTTTTGCCATTCTAAAACTGTGGCTCCTTTAAAATGCCCTCCTACACGATGTAATGCTATTCCTTCTTGTAAAATCAATTCTTCACCTGACCAAAATACAATATGCTCACTTGGTCTAGTTACCCACGCTTTATCATCTTCATGTATATAGATTGGGGCATCGAATGCTTCTGCCCACTCAACTTGGCTTGAATAATAATGGGGATGAGATAATGCAATTGCATTAATTCCACCTAATTCATTAATTCTAGTAAGAGTTTCATTATCAATATATGTAATACAATCCCACAACAAATTAAAATCGCTATTCTGAACTAAGTAAGAAGTCTGTCCAATACCAAATGTAGGGATAGTTTTAATACTATGTAATCCATCTTCTACAAAAGTAATCTTATTTTTATACTGATAAGACGCCACTAATTGATCTAAAGTTGTCCACTTTTGTCCGTCTACACTCACATATTGTCTCTCTTCAGTACAAATTTTGCATTCACTAGGTTCAGCAGTAGATTTTTCATATTGAACTCCACACGTTTCACAAATATAATAATTCATTCCAAACTAATCCTCCACATTTCCGTATTTTGTATTTTTTGCATTTTAATGGTTTCTCATTTGTATATTTTATATTCTGAAACCAAAAGTTTCTATCGGTATATAGGCTGAATTTTCCTTACTTTTCAATCCCCCTTTGTTTAAATACTTTTCTCGGTAAAATTTATTCAACAATCTAGCCCCTAAACGCACAAAAAAGCCTTTCC
This sequence comes from Solibacillus sp., assembly GCF_040273735.1. Classification (NCBI taxonomy): domain Bacteria; kingdom Bacillati; phylum Bacillota; class Bacilli; order Caryophanales; family Caryophanaceae; genus Solibacillus; species Solibacillus sp. Next base: position 23,732 of record NZ_JBELZM010000028.1, read on the forward strand.
TTATTGAAGGAAAATGCCCGATTGTTGAATATATTATTTAAAAGAAAACCCAAGAAATTGTGTGACATTTCTTGGGTATTTGTAACTTCCTAAACTTACTGCAGGAACATTGAAAGTTCTGGTTACTATGATTTTTAAAAATTATTTCTCAATTTATCTGCAACGCTAATCAACTTATCCTTTAAATTATCAAACCAAGTTGGAGTGTCATTAATTTCTCCGTAATTCAAAGCTTCTAATAATCTGGCATACTTATATAAGTTTGCATATCTTTGAAACTGCGGAAATTGAGCCACTACATCATTATCTAAAACCATTTTGGTACGATAGCCATTCAAAAATGAATGAGTCAATAATTTTGATTGAGAATCATCAGCGTTAATAAAATCATCAAGTGCTGTTACAATATCAAGTGCATACCAGTGATAAATGGCATCATCAAAGTCAATAACATTGAAATGTGGGTAATTATCCTCTTTAAAAAACAAATTATCTAATTGAAAATCATAATGTATCAATCCGAATATATTATTGTCAGTGGATAATAATTGAAGCCAGTTCGTTATCTCATTAAGCTCTTGTAGCGCTAACTCTTCACCTGGATATTTTTTAAATACACTTTCCATAAACTGTACTGTATCTAGCCAACTCTTTCTTTTTTCCCCTACTGGCTCATACGTTTTTGATAAACAATGAAGTAAGGCGAGTGATTTTCCCCATTCCTCCATCTGTTTTTCAGTAATTGTATCGTCATCCAAATTAATTCCGTTAGCAGCATTAAAGACAACGGCAAAGTACGTACCTTCTGGTCTACTTAATGTTTCAATTAATTTTTTATTTTTTGAATGAATTGATGTTACTGTTGGAAATCCATTTGTTTGTAAATATTGCATAAACTCTAATTCTGCCCTTATTTGTTCAATCGAATTATCCTGTTCAAAACTAATTCTTAAAAAATATTGAACTTGATTACGTTCAAAAGCATATACAAAGTTTGAACTTGCACGCCATAGTCTCAAAGTCCCCTCGTCATATACCCAAAATTGAAGAAGTCTTTGAGCAAATGCGTCGTTTGCAACTCCTCTTAACATATTACCTAAATCCATCATCTTTAAATTTCCTCCCATTGCCTATGAGAGGAATAAATCTTAATTAAGAATTAATTCCTCTCATTAGCATCCTATTTTGAAATTCTTTCATTTTCAATAAGTCACCCCTTCCTTAAGTTGCAGCTTTAAAATTTAATAGCCATTGTAATTTTCTTTCGACACAAAATTATAATCCCCTCTTTTCATAATCAGGTAAATTTTTAAAACTAAACATTGAATTAGTTGGAGAAAGAATTCTTGCAAAGCGTCGTTTAGAAACCTTTCATAAAAGAGTGTTATTCAAGTAAGGAAAAATTAACGCAAAAAAACAGACCTTTGCCTTAACAACGGTCTTTCTTTTATTTTATATGGATGGAGGTATAAATTAATTTCATGTATTTAGACTTAGTTATTTATCAGGTAACACATTACTGTTGTCTGATTCAAAAAATTAGTGATGACACATTTTAGGTAATTTGATATAATTCAACAGTATTATTAAATTTACATATTAAAGGAGATTTTCAACATGGAGAAAATTAGCTTTTCTACAAGCCTGCTATTTTTTTGGATAAAAGGTGCAGTCGAAGTGGATAGCAGATTTGTGAAAACAAATTTATCAAACACAATTCTAGGATTTATCCCAGCAGGAAAAGATGAACAAAGTATACCTCTAAAAAATATTTCTGGATCTATGCTTTCTTCAAAATACAATATTAAAGCAATAATAATTGGTTTAATTTTAATTTTTATTGGACTAGGTTCTTTAGGGGAGACTTTTATCGGAGGTTTATTTTGGTTAATAATTGGTATTGGTATTGCTGGCAGTGGAATTCAGACAATATTAAATATCGAAAAATCAGGATCACCACATTATATAAGTGTGCCATTTTTCGAAAAAGCTAAAATCTCAGAGTTAAATCAATATATTAATACAGCTTTAGCTGAAGATACTGATAAAACAGATTTAAATTTATTCTTTGATAAAAAAAGTAATTAATAAAAAAAGACCAGACTCAAAATTAATTGAGTACCTGGTCCTTTTTTATATATTTGGTTTTATATACAAGTTAGGTACAATGTATTGGTAATGAAAAGCCCGTAATTTATTAATAACATCTCCAACAAATTCAAACATATATTTCTCTATAATCTAATTTAGTGATTTATTATTGAAAAAGGCAACGGGTTTACAGAGACACCCGTTGCCTGCTTTTTTTACTATAATCTTCTATACTTTAAAACGGTTAACGGCAACCGCTAAATCAGCGCTTAACTGATTTAATTCCTGAGACGCCTCAGCTACCGATTGAATTGCGTGTAACTGATCATCTGTAGCCGCGCTAACTTCTTCGCATGCTGCAGCCGAATTTTGAGAGTTCATAGACATTTCCTCAATTGTTTCAATAACACGGTCTTTATATTTATCAACACTTTCAATTTCAACGTGAACCGCAATAAAGGATTCATTCACATGATCAATTAATTCCGTGAGCTGTGCGAACATTTCACTCGTTTTATTAACCACTTCATTTGATTCATTAAATGATTCTTTCATTTTATTCATGGGTACAATTACTTGATTCGAATAATTTTGAAGCTCAGTAATCGTCTTTTTCACGGTTTCCGTAGCATTAGCTGATTGTTCGGCCAACTTACGGACTTCTTCTGCTACTACTGCGAATCCTTTACCATGTTCACCAGCACGCGCGGCTTCAATGGAAGCATTCAAAGCTAATAAATTCGTTTGAGCGGAAATAGATGAAATTGTATCCATAATGGAACTAATAGAAATCGTCTGGGCTTCAAGCTTGGATAGGACATGTGTCATTTCTTCTAGTTCTAGCTGGTTTCCTGAGAAGCTTTGTAATAACTCGTCCATATGCTTGCGTCCTTCTTGATTAAGGGTAGCAGCCTCACTAGTAGATTCTTCAACCTTGCTAGATAAAGATTTCATATTTTCAATTTTATCGCCTAGGCTTGCTGATTGTTCTGTTACAATATCGGCTTGTTCAGAGGTACTAACTGTGCTTATAGCAATTTCCCCGACTGATTTCGAAACTTGTATAGAAGAAGCACTCGTCTCTTCTGCCATCGCACTTAAATGTTGTGAACGCTCATCAACTTGATCAGCAGAAGTTTTCACAACACCAATAATTTTTTTCATTTCGCCAATCATCGAATTAAAATGATGCGCCAACCGACCAATTTCATCCTTTGCCTTGACATCAATATGAACCGTTAAGTCCCCTTCTGCCACATTCCCCATTAGTGTACCAAGTTTATAAAGAGGCTTGATAACACGCGAAATAAAGATGAATAGCACAATAAAAGTAATGGCTAAAATCGCAATCGTAATTAAGATAATTATATCTCTAATTTCATTGGCTGTTTTATTCAGATTTGACTGTTCATACTGTGCTGCCACGGTCCAATCAACACCCGGTATATGATTGGATATAATAATTGAATCAACACCATTGATGGATTCATTTAAAATCATAGAGTCTTTCTTCTGTAGCAACTTCTCAATATAACTGTTTTCCGATAAATCTTCACCAGCTAAATCCGGATGAGCAATTGCCAATCCAGTACTATCAAATATCATGCCAAATCCATTATAACCAAGATCCATAGCAGCAACCATTTGTGTTAAGTCCGTTAGCAAAATATCCGATGCCAGAACACCTACAACCTCATTGCCAACTTTAATACCCGTTACACCTGTAATCGTGAATTCTCCTGTTGCAGCATCTAGATATGGCTCGGTCCAACTGACAACATCAGGATTCTCCATACCAAGTGTATACCAAGGCCTTGTCGTCGCATTAATATCTTTTACCTCATCAAAGTGTGGCTCATACATGACCCCTTCTGTGTCTGCTGTATAAATACCCGATGTATTAGAAAATGTACCTAAATACGTTTGAAAATCTTTTCGTAATTGAGAATCCGCATCATCAAATAAGGCGGTATTGTTTTCATAATAGTTTTCGATTTCATCCGATTGAGCAATCATTTGTAATGACCGTCCGAAATTGTCGAGAACGGTTTGTACATTAGTCGAAAGTTGTTGGACGATGGTTTCACTCTGATTTATTACAGTTTCCTCTGTTTTATTCGAAATGATGACGGTACTCACCGTTGCTAATGTACTAAAACCTAAAATAGCAATGAGAATAACAATTCCGATAATCTTCCATTTTACTGATAAATTCATTTTATACTCCTTAATAAATTTAATTACTGACATAATTAATTTGAAAGTTTTATAATTATATTAGTTTTAAATACTTTAACTGATATTTATATAGATTGCGATAGTTTTTTTAATAAAATTTATATTCAGAAATTATTCACTATGCTTTATTAAGAACCCTCTAAAAAATATGTTACACGACTCGAGCTCTGAATTCTAAGGGACTTAAGAAAGAAAAGAACGCCTTTTAATTTATTAGTGGAGAAGATTCCTTTTCACTTAATTCTCTAATAGCAAAATAATGATTTTGCACGCAAGCGTTCATAATGACATAGAAACGTTACTCTACAGTAGTGTTTTTGCCTTCTAATCAAACGGTTAGAAGGTTTTTTCTTCTCCTAATAAGAAAAGAAAACATTCTTTAAGAATGAAGGTAAAAAGGAGTAGAGTGAATTTTCGTTTAGTAAGAAAAATGGGAATGTAGCAATAATTTATTAAAATACCATTTACATAATTTGAAAATAAACTATAATATAGAAATGGTAAAATATATCTATACAAAAGTAAATGACCTGTATATATAGATACATTTCCAGGGGTAAATTAGTTTATAAAAGAGAAAGATAGGGAAATTTTGTATAATTCCCCCTTTATCATCATCAATTTGATTTAATGTTCTTAAAAATTGGATTTTTTAAATGATTAGATTTGATTTAAAAATAATAATTAATTGAGTTATAAAGGGAGGAAAAAATGATGAAATATACGTGGAGGTTAGCTCTTACTGCAATACTTGTAATAGCCAATTATTTTATATTTTCAAATTTAGAATTAGGTCAAAGTAATACCCTCTCTATTATAGTTTTTAGCACAAACGTTATTATTGGATGGATGCTTGGAAATCAACTTGATAAATTTGTTGCTTCAAAAAAAGAATTGGGTTCTACTCAGACAACCTTAGTTGACTATACATTTGCGTTAGATTTTTTATCACTTGGTATCGGTATTACAAATGAAAAAGGAGAGTTTGAATTTGTAAATAAAGCTCATCAAGACCTTTATGGATATAATCTAAAAGAATTTTTAACTAAAAGTTGGATGGATTGCTACTCTCCAGAAACGGTTGAACGACTA
>NZ_JBELZM010000029.1:0-22618 GCF_040273735.1 Solibacillus sp.
AAGTTGAAATCTATTGTTTGCTTCATTTAAGAAGCTTGTTTCATTAACGTTGCTTGTTCAGTTTTCAAGGTTCATTGCGTCGTTTAAGTGACAACTTTTATATCTTACCACTCTTCAAGTGTTATGTCAACATTTATTTTAAAATGTTTTTTCGATATTCGTTGTCGTCGTTGCGACTTATAATAATATATCACGATACTATTCACTTAGCAATATTTTTTATTATTTTTATTTAAATAATATTAATAATGTTACGCACATCATACCGGGAATACCTAAGATTGCTATTGTAAGGACTGAAAAGAAATTGATCGGTACATAAAAAAGAAGTCCTGCTGCCCCGATCATTAAGTTCCCTAAAAACAGGACAACGATAACAACTGCAATTTTAAACCAAAACCAGGCAAAGTATTCCCACACTTTCCCTCTTGCGTTTTTGTTTAATAAAAAAAGAAACAAGACAACAAAACAGACCATAGCTAAAACTATGTATTGCATAGCACCATCCTTTTTTATTTAGTGGTAACATATGCAACTGCTTCGCTTCTTATTTCTAAAAGATTATTTAATTAGTACACGACGTACACGTGCTTCTTTATATAAGTAATAATGTATGCTTTCGGCTCTTTTTCGTTCGGCAATTACATTTAAGTTATAATCGTCGGTCAATTCTTCAATTACCTTCGCACTTTGTAAAGCTTCTTTTGTCTCTTTAATAGAAGAAACTAGTTTCTCATCGAATTCTTTTTTGAGTTTCCCTTTCCGAGAAAATAACATGGGGCTTCCTCCTATATTACAACTCGCGTCGACCTTCCAGCGCTTTTGATAATGTTACTTCATCCGCATATTCTAAATCTCCGCCAACAGGTAACCCGTGTGCGATACGTGTAGTACGAATTCCTGATGGTTTAACAAGGCGCGAAATATACATAGCTGTCGCTTCCCCTTCAATTGTCGGGTTCGTCGCTAAAATTAACTCCTGTACACGCTCGTCATGCAAGCGCCCCAATAACGAAGCTACATTAATATCTTCAGGTCCTACCCCGTCCATCGGTGAAATTGCACCGTGTAATACATGATAAAGACCTTGATAATCACGCATCTTCTCCATAGCTATTACATCTTTCGGATCCTGTACAACACAAATTGTTGATACATCACGTTGTTTATCTGAACAAATATGACAAGGATCGATATCTGTTATATGACCACATTGAGAGCAATAGAGTAAGTTACGTTTTGCATCAACAAGCGCTTTTGCAAATGTCGATACAGTATCCTCTTTCATTGTTAATACATGAAATGCCAGTCGGGCAGCTGTCTTCGGACCAATGCCCGGCAGCTTCATGAAACTGTCTATTAATCGAGATATCGGCTCTGGATAATGCATTCTGTTCCCCCTTCTTTAAAAAGGCACATCCCAATATTTGAGATGTGCGCTACGTTCTACTTAATTCAACTTAGAAAGGAAGGTTCATTCCTTGTGTGAATTTGCCCATTGTAGAATTTGTTGTCTCTTCAACTTTTTTCAATGCTTCATTTGTTGCAATAACGATTAAATCTTGTAGCATTTCGATATCATCCGGATCTACTACAGACTCATCTAAGTTTACTTCAAGCATTTGACGTTGGCCGTTCATAACTACCTTCACCATACCGCCACCTGCTGCACCTTCGAATAACTGTGCATTTAAAGCCTCTTGTGCTTCCATCATTTCTTTTTGCATTTTTTGCATTTTTTTCATCATGCCTTGCATATTACCCATACCACGCATCTTATTTCCTCCTTAAAATGTGTATTTATTCTTCGATAACCTCAACAAAGTCTTTTCCAAAACGTTTTTCGGCTTCTGTAATGAGCGGATCTTGCGCTTCCATTACTTGAACATCGTCAAGGAAAGGGGGCTCCTCTATTAAATCCTCCACCGCATTCACTTCATTCGATGGTGATTTTTTTTGATTTAAGCCATTTTCATTTATAAAGTTTTCACGCAAACGAATCCAAGCCGGCTCCGGGATACATAAAAGTTCATATTGAATCCCTACTTCCGAAGCAATCTGCTGTGTAAACAATGAAACAAGTGCATTGTTGTCAGCTACCATTTGACAATGTATATCATACTTGAATTTTATCACAAAAGCACTTGCATTTGCGGCTACAGGCTCTGCATCTGCCAATAAAGCTGCATGTGATTTTTGCAAGCTTGCCAAAGCACCCGCCCAAGCAGATTTCACTTTTTGCAGGTCAGGTTTTGTTGCAGTTTTTAATACTTCCTGAATACGCCCTGTTGGAGCATTATACTGATTTCCTTGTGGACGCACACGCTGGCGGGCCTGTTCCTTTTGTTGAACAGACGCTCCCCCTCCACCACTTTGAAGCTGTTCAGACAGTTGCCCTATCCGGCTTTCAAGTGAAGCTACCTTACCCTCAATTGCCGGATCGACTGCAGCCATACCTTGTGGTGAAGCTTTATATTGTGCCATTTTTAAAAGTGCTGTTTCTAAATATATTTTCGTATGATGCGAAAAGCGCATTTCTTGCTGGGTCTTTGCCAAAATATCAATAAAACCGTAAAGTGTATTAGCTTCAAACTGGCCCGCTAATGACAAAAACTTTTCATCCGGTGAAATAAACTCCAATAATTCCTCTAACGTACCATCTGTCTTTAATAGAAGCAGATCCCGGAAGAAAGTAATAAAGTCTTCCGCAAGACGTAATGGTTCTTTCCCATCTGCAATTAAGTTTTCGACACTGCCTAATACTTGGGCAACATCCTTTTCCTGTAGGGAAATCGCAATATCGTAAAATGCATCTTGGCTTACAGAACCTGTTACAAGAAGTACATCGTCCAATTGAACGTGTTCATTGCTGAATGAAACAACCTGATCAAGTAAACTTAATGCATCACGCATACCTCCTGCTGCAGCTTGAGCAATTGCCTTTAATGCCTGCTCATCATAGCCCATACCGATATCTTCCAATACAACCTTCATACGCTCTACTATATCTATAGAAGAAAGTCGTTTAAAATCAAATCGCTGACAACGGGAAATAATCGTTGCTGGTAGTTTGTGAGGCTCTGTTGTCGCTAATATAAATACCGCATGCTCAGGTGGCTCTTCAAGTGTTTTTAATAATGCATTGAATGCGCTCGTAGAAAGCATATGCACCTCATCTATAATGTACACTTTAAAGCGAGCATTGGCCGGGGCAAAACGGACTTTTTCGATAATATCACGCATTTCTTCCACTCTTGAATTGGAAGCGGCATCAAATTCTATTACATCTGTATGTGAGCCCTCAGTAATACTTAAACATGTAGGGCATTCATTGCATGGCTCACTTGCCGGGGCATTTTCACAGTTCAATGCTTTTGCGAATATTTTTGCAGTACTCGTTTTCCCTGTTCCTCGAGGACCGGAAAATAAATAGGCATGTGTTGTCTTGCTTGCGAGGAGAGCATTTTGAAGGGTCCTCTTTACATGTGTCTGACCTGACATTTCTCTAAATGACTGTGGTCTATAAACACGATAAAACGCTTGATATGTCAACCTTTCCCCTCTCCCTTCCATTTAAAAATACATACATTCAGTATAGCACAAAGTAAGTATAAACTCTTTTGAAATGAGGGCATTAGACTCTCTTTTTCATATAAAAAACGCACCCACCAATAAATGATGGATGCGTTTGAAATGGTAATTTAATACCGTGCACCTTTCTTCGACTGCCGCACATAAGCGTTACTCTTGTCGCCAGCTCGGGTTAGGCTACCCCGCGGCACATAAGTGATACCACTTAATGCTGCTTCCTTCCGGACCTGACATGGTTCATGGGTACTTATTGCGCAGGACCCAACCGTCAACACTACGTGCAAAAGGCAGACCAAACAATACGGACAGCCTCAGAAAAGGAATTCAATCTTGCTAGAGCGGATTGCAAGTTACAGGGCACCGCTACCTCCCCATCTAGCACGGCAAGTATTAGTATACTAAGCAAGCTATCAAATTGCAATGAATTGCTATAATTAATTTTTTCCAACCTAAAAAAAATTAGAGATTTTTTGTCCGAATTTTATTGACGCGAAACTGATAACGTGGTAAATTAATCTTTGTCGAAAAGACATCTTATATTTTGGAGGTATACCCAAGTCTGGCTGAAGGGATCGGTCTTGAAAACCGACAGGCGGGTAACACCGCGCGGGGGTTCGAATCCCTCTACCTCCTCCATTTTTGAACTTTCATCCGCTACATTAGTTGAGCGGTTTTTTTTATATCTTCATTCACTTTAAAGTACTATTTCTGTTCGGGAAATAGTACTTTTTGTATTTATAGACAACTTTCTTGTACAATTAATTACTATGTCATGTATGTAAAGGGCGGTATATCAAAATTGGAATCGACTCAGCCACATATTAAAACAACTAAACTATTCTTATTTATGCTCCTCGTCGGATTATTGACCGCTATTGGCGGCGAGATTAAAATAATTCCTTTTGAAGAAGGGCCTTTTCGATTCGGTTTAGGGAGCATCATTTTCTTTTTCGCTTTACTGATTCGTCCATTACCGATTGTATCTACTGGTTTATTGACTGCACTAATCGTCATTGTCGGTCGTTCGTTACTGGATATTTTTATTTACGGACAAAGCTTTATTACTCAAATTATTGAACATTTGCCGGCAGGTGCTTTCTATATAGTCTTTGCACTATGTTTTAAACTAATCCCGCTGGACGAGTTAAAAAAACAACCGTTTATGCTCGGTTTATTGGCAACAGCATTTGAAGTAATATCGAACACAATCGAACATGTATTAACGGATATTCTGCTTGTTTCTGATCAGGAAACGTTTACTTCTTTTTTACTGTTCATACTCGTTGGATTGTTACGCAGCTATTTTGTCGTAGGTATTTACAGCATGATTACGATGTCGGAACAGAAAAAACAGCTGAAACAACTTATGACGATTCATTCGGAGCTATATGTAGAAGCATTGTATCTCCAAAAAACGATGAACCAAATCGAACAGCTTACAGCAAACAGTTACCAGCTTTACAAAAAGCTGAAATCAAATGAAGAGCAACTCGCTTCTGAAGCTTTACATATTGCCCAGGAAATTCATGAAGTAAAAAAAGACAATGAACGTATTCATGCAGGGCTCTCTAAAATTACTACGAGAAACTATCCGTCAAATTTTCTGTTGTCTGATTTACTAAGTTTTATTGTGGAAGCAAATGAAAACTATGCCGCTTATCTAGATAAATCGATTTCCTTTACACTGATTTGCCCAGATGATTTTCAAACAAAAGACCATATTGCACTATTTGCTATTTTGAATAATTTAATGGCAAACGCTGTGGAGGCAATTGAAGAAAGCGGATTTATTACATTAAATGTTGTAGTCGAACAGGATATGACTTCTTTTATTGTAGAAGATAATGGAGTTGGTATTGATGCGGCACTCATTCCGATCATTTTTGATGCAGGCTATACATCAAAGTTTAATGAACAGGGCCAAGGTTCTACAGGAATCGGTCTTTCCCATACAAAAACAATTGTTGAAAATCTTGAAGGGAATATTCATGTAACAAGTAATACATCTACTTGTTTTGTTGTGCAAATTCCTACAAAAAATATTCAAAAGGAGAATTACTAATGCGCTATTTTATAGTAGATGATGACCGAGCAAGCCGTGTGATGCTCAGTAATATTATTAATGACTGTGAACTCGGAGCTGTCATTGGAGAAGCAAAAAACGGACTGGATGCCATTCCCCAAATATTAATGATGCAGCCGGAGTTTGTATTAATCGATTTACTGATGCCGAAGTTGGATGGAATTGAAACTATTGAACGCCTTCAACAAAATGGATTTAAAGGTCAGTTTATAATGATCTCTCAAGTTGTTAATAAAGAAATGGTCGCTGAAGGCTATTCAAAAGGAATTGAATTTTTCATTCATAAGCCTATTAATAAAGTTGAAGTACAAATGGTATTAAAACGGACAACTGAGCAATACTTATTAAGAAATTCTTTGCAAGTTATTCGTCAGTCCCTGACAAACTTTGATATTACAGATGTGACGCATACAAAAAAGACAGCTCGGGAACATATTCAGTCCATTTTAAATGATATGGGAATTGTCGCTGAAGTCGGCAGTGAAGATATTATTAAAATTATTGAACAGCTATTAATCGAAAAGCATAAAATTGCGCCGCTTCCTCCATTAAAAGAAGTATATGAACGTGTTGCCATGCTGACGAAAAATACGCCTGACGAAATTTTAAAAGAAAGCAAAGCGATTGAACAACGTGTACGCCGAACTATATTAGCTGCAATGATTAACTTGGCGAACTTAGGGATTGTCGATTACACAAACTCTGAATTTGAGTATTATACCCCACGCTACTTTGACTTAACGGATATTCGTTATTTAATGAATCAAATAGAGAATAATGAGCACCGTAAAGCAAAAGTAAACATAAAAAAATTCATCCAAGTTTTATATTCAGAAATTATTAGTAAAGTGGATTAGTCGGATTTTGTCGGATTTTGTATGTATCTAATAAAATTAGTTTTAGGCTAGTCCTGAATCTGATTTTTTAGGAGGAACTATATTTTGAAAAAGTTTAAAATTAGTTTAGCCGCGCAAATTTTAATCGGTCTTGTACTGGGTGTTATCGTAGGTGCTGTGTTCTTTGGTAACGAAACTGCACAGTCATACTTACAGCCACTTGGTGATATTTTCTTAAACTTAATTAAGATGATCGTAGTACCGATTATTATTTCGACACTAATCGTTGGTGTTGCCGGAACTGGTGATATGAAACAATTAGGTCGTCTTGGCGGTAAAACACTTATTTACTTCGAAGTTATTACAACAGTTGCGATTGTTGTTGGTTTATTAGCAGCTAACCTATTCCAACCAGGTGCTGGTATTGATATGAATGCATTAGAGAAATCTGATATTTCTTCTTATGTAGAAACAACTGAAGCTGAAGAAGACAAAAGCAAAATCCAAATTATTGTAGACATCGTTCCTAAAAACATTGTAAATGCAATGGCAGAAGGCGATATGCTAGCAATTATTTTCTTCTCTGTAATTTTCGGTTTAGGTGTAGCAGCAATTGGTGATCGCGGAAAACCAGTGCTCGCATTCTTCCAAGGTACAGCAGACGCCATGTTCTGGGTCACAAACTTAGTAATGAAATTCGCACCAATTGGGGTATTTGCACTTATAGGTGTAACCGTTTCCAAATTTGGTATAGAGTCCCTCATTCCATTAGGGAAACTGGCGATTTTAGTTTATGCAACAATGATTTTCTTTGTAGTCGTTGTATTAGGTCTTACAGCACGTATTTTCGGTATTAATATCTTCAAATTAATTCGTATGATTAAGGACGAGCTATTACTGGCTTATACTACTTCTTCATCAGAGACAGTATTACCTCGTATTATGTTAAAAACAGAAAAAATGGGTGCACCGAAAGATATCGTATCATTCGTAATCCCGACAGGTTATTCATTCAACTTAGATGGCTCTACTCTTTACCAGGCGATTGCAGCAATCTTCATTGCGCAAATGTACGGTATCGACCTTTCAATTATGGAACAGATTACATTAATGCTTGTATTAATGGTAACATCTAAAGGTATTGCGGGTGTTCCAGGGGTATCTTTCGTAGTACTTCTTGCAACATTAGGTTCTGTAGGTATTCCACTTGAAGGTTTGGCATTTATTGCAGGTATTGACCGTATTTTAGATATGGCTCGTACAGCTGTAAACGTAGTAGGTAACACATTGGCAGCACTTGTTATGGCGAAATGGGAAAAACGTTTCGACGAGAAGCAATTTGCTGAATACCAAGCTGCGAACTTAAAATAAAATTAGAAAATGGCGTAGTGAACAATAACTTCACTACGCCATTTTTTATTTCATTTCACTACTTTTGCTAAATATGCGCGGATTGATGCTTCCCCATTATGTAATGCTTCATGTGCCCGCTGTTCATCTTTTGCTACTTTTGCTTCTGCAGCCTCAATAATCTGCTCAATATCCCTTTGAGGAATAATAACGACCCCATCACTATCACCAATTACATAATCGCCTGTTTGAACAGCCACATTTCCTACAGATACGGCTATGCCTACTGTCCCGCCACCATGTTTATTGCCTGCTGCTACTGTTGTACCTAATGCAAATACCGGAAAATCAATTTCTTTAGCAGCTGCCATATCGCGAATAACCCCGTCCACGACAAAACCTTGGACACCAACACCTTGCGCAAGCTGCATAACAAAGTCCCCAGCTACAGCACGATTTGTATTACCTTTAGCATCAATGACTAAAATTTCCCCTTTTTCAGCCTCACTTATCGCTTCTAGTACCGCACCATTTTCCCCGTCCGGCAGGCGTACCGTTCTCGCTTGTCCGGCAATTTTAAAGTGTTCTGCAAGCGGTTTAATTGCTGATGCTACATTCGTATGTCCCCCTGTTGCATCGGAAATCGCTGTCGTCGGTAATGCCCGTAAGCGATCTACCATTGATAAAGTCATATTCCCATCCCCTTTTCGCTATAATGTTACAAATCGTAAAAATCTGTAATTACTTTAAGCATAAACGATACAACTTTTTCTTCGCAATATTTTTTAAAATTGTTACAAATATACTTATTTTGGGGATACTACTAATACAGGAAAGGAAGGATTTATATTGAATAACCCGCTCATTGAAACGGTATTGGATGAAAGTGGGGTGACAACTTATAAGTTGAAGACCTTCGATATACAAGTTACTGCCCGGCTGACAGGCGGTCTTGCTCCTACAATCACATATATGCATCAAGATAAAGATGTTACAGATGAGATACGTGCGATTCGCTTTCATTTTGATAATCCGGCATCGTATATCGATAACTACTCTACTTTTCAGAGGATGCTTTATGAAAGGGAACAGCGCGCATTGAACGAGCTATACGAATCTATCAGTATGAAACCTAAAAATATGACGACAAGTAAACAAGTTTTATGGAGCTTCTTCGTGTTTCTGCTCATCATGACACCTATCTTCATTATCGTTTGGATGAAATAAAAAAGACTGATTTCCTCTATCCTACAGAAATCAGTCCTTTTTATTATTTTCGTAAATGGCTTGTTTGTTCAAGCATATAACTGATACGTGCTACGACATCCTCTACTTGTGCTGGGTTTTTCATTAAATCGTAATCGTTAATATCAATGCGCAGTACCGGACATGCATTGAAGTTGTTAATCCAGTCTTCATAGCGCCCGTGCATTTCCTCCCAGTACGTATGAGGCGTTTGCTGTTCCATCTCGCGTCCACGTTCCTGTATACGTCCAATTACATCATCAATCGGACCTTCCAAATATACAAGCAGATCCGGGTGCGGGAAATACGGTGTCATCACCATTGCATCAAACAGATTTGTATATGTTTCATAATCTGTCGGTGTCATTGTACCTTTGTCATAATGCATCTTCGCAAAAATACCTGTATCTTCGTAAATCGAACGGTCCTGTATAAAGCCCCCGCCATATTCAAAAATACGCTTCTGTTCTTTAAAACGTTCAGCAAGGAAATATACTTGCAAATGGAAGCTCCACTTTTCAAAGTCATCATAGAATTTATCTAAATAAGGGTTTGTATCAACCTTTTCATAAGATGTACGGAAATTTAAGCTCTGTGATAATGCTTTTGTCATTGTTGACTTTCCGACACCGACTGTTCCTGCAATTGTAATCACTGCATTAGCAGGAATATTGTACTTCTCTCTTAAGTTCATTTCTGATGCAAACTCCTTTGTTGTAACTTTTCTTCTACTAGTCGTAGTACGTACTTTAAATCTTCTTCATTTTTCACAAAATCAAGCTCATCTCCATTTAATGAGATGACAGGAATTTCTGGATGCATCTTTTCAAAATGTCCGATAAATTGGTGATAATCGCTTGAAAGTTGTTCCATATAGTCACGTGAAATGTTCTTTTCCATTTCACGACCGCGCATTGCGATTCGTTTCATTAATGTGTCTAAGCTTGCATGTAAATAAATGACCATATTTGGCTTCGGCATATCAGCAGTTAAAATTCGGTAGATCGACTCGTACTTTTCATACTCGGCAGGCTTTAATGTACGCTTTGCAAAGATCAAATTTTTAAATATATGATAATCAGCCACTACTGGCCCTTGTGCTTCAATAATTTCATGAATATCAGATAATTGTTTATAGCGATTGCACAGGAAAAACATTTCCGTTTGGAAGCTCCACTCACTAATATCTTCATAGAACTTACCGAGAAATGGATTTTCATCTACAATCTCTTTTAATAAATGATAGTCAAACGTTTGTGATACGGCCTTAGATAATGAGGTCTTCCCAACACCAATCGGACCTTCTACTGTTATAAATGGCACAGACATTAGAAGTGCTCCTTCTCTTTTTATAGTCAATGCTTTTAATTTTATCACAACGTTCTTTAGACAACAAAGCAAACAATTCTATTTTACCGAAATCATGCATAGCCAATTTCTACTAATAAAATTGTGCCAGCGCTTGCTCCTGTAATTCAAATAACTTTTCACGCTGTTCATCATAATCATCATTTATTTTTTCTTGCTGGGCAAATACCATTTCCTGAAGAGACTGTTCTTTTTCCATAAAACTTTGTTCGATTTGTGCATAGTATTTCTCTGTTTTTTCAGACAGATCCTGTAATGCCTCGAATAACTGATCATCTAGCTGACTTTGTGATGCTGCTTCATTATTCATTAGGTTTTCAATTGCCTCATCACGCTGTTGTACCAGTCCATGACAGCTTTCTTCAAACAGCTGCTCCGCTTCATCGAATTGCTGTTTATATTTAATCAAGACGTCGGTTAACTCCTGATATAAACTATCCATTGCCTGTTCTATTGCATCTGTCAGATCCGAAGCTTGTTCAAATTGTGAGAGGATCGCTTGTTGCTGATTATTGTAAAATTGGAACTTTCTGCGTTCTTCCGCTTGTTTTTGCTCAAGAAGTTCAATTTTATTGACGTGATAGTTTTTCCTTTCTTCTTCATAAGTAATTTTATAGTTTTCCAATATAACTTTTCTTTTATTGGCGAATAACATTTCAATTTTTTCGATTGCTTGCACGCAATTTTGATTAAGTTTGTTTTCTTCATGTTCATGCTGGTGCGCAATGGCTGCCTTTTGCTGTTCATATTGCTTTTGCAATGTAATAGTTACTTGTTGTTCATTTTTCTCAATCGTCAATAATTTCTGTTCATATTCTTTATCCAGATCAGCCAATGCTTTTTCAAAATACTCATTAACTTCTTCCACAGTTTGAAATGTCTTCATCGCTGTACTCCTTCAAACTTTTCTCTCATCATAGCATGATTTATTTCTTATCGCCCAAGTATTCACCGGCATGCTACACTAGGTTTTAAGGAGTGATAGATGAATGCTCGAAAATAAAGATCACCATTACATGCATGAAGCATTGGAAGAAGCGAAAAAAGCTGCTGCCCTTGGAGAAGTACCGATCGGCGCGGTTATTGTATATAAAGATGAAATTATTGCACGTGCACATAATTTACGCGAAACAACCCAAAATGCACTGACACACGCAGAAAGCATGGCCATTCAAGAAGCTTGCAGCAAAATAGGCAGCTGGCGTTTAGAAGAAACTACTTTATACGTCACGCTTGAACCTTGCCCGATGTGTGCAGGAGCTATTTTACAATCGCGCGTACCACGGGTTGTTTACGGGGCCCGTGATATAAAGGCAGGCTGTGTTGACTCATTATACCGTCTGCTCAATGATCCGCGTTTTAATCATGAATGTACTGTAACGGAAGGTGTTATGGCGGAAGAGTGCGGACAAATATTAACGGACTTTTTCAAGGGACTACGCGAGCGGAAAAAAGCAGAGAAGTTAGCGAGAAAACAACAATCCGAAAAGTAAGGTGATGGAATGAACGGATTTACCATTTTCGATCCGATCCATATAATGTGGCTTATTTTTATTGCCTGTTTTTTAGTTACTTCATTATACTTTTATTATTATTCAACTCGAGAAAAACAAGATCTTTTACTAAAATCAGTTTTCTGGCTGTTGCTGTTTTTAGAAATTGCGAAACAGCTTTATTTACTCGTAACAAACCAATATTCATATTGGAGTCCCCCGCTCCATTTGTGCGGTTTTGGTATTTTCATTATTGGCTTGCATGCCTATTTCCCAACACGTACAACAGCTACATTACTATATACGCTAACATTGCCCGGAGCTGCGATTGCCCTTTTATTCCCCGGATGGACAATTGATCCGGTTGGCGGCTTTTTACATTTTCACAGCTTCATCTTTCATGCGCTGCTTGTTATTTTTGTGTTTGTACTAATTTTCACAAATCAGCTTCAGACAGCCTTTTGCGATATTTGGCGTTCCGCTTTATTTCTAGCTATAACAGTTCCGCCCATATACGCGTATAATGCACGCTTTCAGACGAACTTTATGTTTTTGAATAAGCCGGTGAGGGGGACACCACTGCAATGGCTCTATGATGCATTTGGTGCTTCTGGTTATTTGGTAAGCTTGACGCTTGTTATCGTCGTATTATGGATGATGCTATACTTACCCCACGCAATAAGAAAAAGACGAGAGTTGTAGATATATGCTACATCCTCTCGTCTTTTTAATTTATAGGCGCCCATACTTTTTAGATAGAACGCTTCCGAAATTAATTCCTTTTACAAGGTCATTCACATACTTAATACTACTTTTAAATGTCATTAAAAGGTTCTATAACCCTCGCAATGTATTCACAAGGCCCTTACTAATTTTTTATAATAGTATTTGCAAAATGCGCTGCTTCTTTTAAAGCATCTTGCTTAATATTCGTTTCTACGTTCATCTCTTCTAATAATTGTACAACTTTTTCTGTAGCTGCATTTCCTGTTGCACCAGGTGAAAATGGACAGCCACCTAGCCCAGCTATTGAACTATCAAACTTTTCGATGCCTGCTTGTATCGCCGCCAAAATATTCACATAGGCAAAGCCATTCGTATCATGGAAATGCCCTACAAATTGTGTATGCGGGAAATCTTTCTTAAGCTGCGAAAAACGCTCATAGACAAGTTTCGGATTAGCTTGCCCATTTGTATCCCCAATTGAAATTTCGTCGGCCCCGTGTGCAACAAAATGGCTGACAACACGCTTTACTTGTTCATATAGTACCTCTCCTTCATATGGACAGCTAAAGCACATCGATACATAGCCACGAATAAATAGATGGTGCTTTTTGGCAAGCTGAAAAACTTCGGTGCATTCAGCAAGTGACTGCTCAATCGTACGGTTAACGTTTTTTTCATTGAAGGTCTCGCTCGCCCCGACAAATACGGCAATTTGTGGTACGCCTGCATCAATGGCACGT
Organism: Solibacillus sp.; assembly: GCF_040273735.1. Lineage (NCBI taxonomy): Bacteria > Bacillati > Bacillota > Bacilli > Caryophanales > Caryophanaceae > Solibacillus > Solibacillus sp. The sequence goes on from NZ_JBELZM010000029.1 coordinate 13,433, forward strand.
TGCAATGCTTTTACATTTGGTGTCAACGCTATAAATTTCATACCAAGCTCTCTGCAAAACGTCGCAATTTCTGCGGCATCTGCCATTTGCGGCACAACTTTTGGATGTACAAATGATGCAGTTTCAATTCGATTGAAGCCAGCTAAGGCAAGTTTTTCAATAAGCACTTTTTTGCTTTCTGTCGGAACAAAAGTTTCCTCATTTTGCAGCCCATCCCGCGGTCCTACTTCAATGATTTCCACGTGCTTTGGAAAATACATGTACTTCACCCCTAATTTAAAAAATCTGCGAAAATGCAATTATTTTCTAGAATATAACAAATTATAATGGGGAAGTAAATGTATCTTCCTTATAGTTGCTTTTCAAATACAATTTTATGGTGACCTTTGTCATCGGTAAATGTATTTACAATATGAAAGCCTGACTTTAAATTAACAATTAACATCGCCTTTTTTTCATTGCGACCATATGTACGTACTCGTGTGTAGCCATGTTCTTTACACCAGTTATGCTGCAATTCCATACAGGTCGCAGCAATGCCTTGCTTTTGATAATCAGGATGTACACCTCCAAGCCAGCTATAGAAAATACCATCTGGATGCTCATATCCAAGCTTAAACCCGGCTACACGTGCTTCATCAACTGCTAAAATAACGAGTAAATTTGGCTTCTTTTGCAGTTTTTGTTCATTGAATGCACTCCCATCGAAAACCGCTTTATGTACTTCATGAAAACTTGCCTTATACTTTTCCGGAATCATTTTAAATAGAAAATAGTCCATATTTACCTCCAAGTTTTAAAAAACACCAACCTGCAATAAACAAGTTGGTGTAAAACAATTCTATTTCTCAGTAATGACTTCTAGGCCACCCATATATGGACGTAACACTTCCGGAATAACAACAGAACCATCTTCCTGTTGGTAATTTTCCAGAATTGCTGCTACTGTACGGCCAATTGCTAGACCTGAACCGTTTAACGTGTGAACGAATTCCGGTTTTGCGCCTGCTTCACGACGGAAACGGATATTGGCACGACGCGCTTGGAAATCTTCGAAGTTTGAACATGAAGAAATTTCGCGGTACATGTTTTGAGCAGGAATCCATACTTCTAAATCGTATTTCTTCGCAGCTGTGAAACCTAAATCTGCTGTACACATTTTTAATTTGCGGTATGGCAAACCTAAAAGTTGTAGTACCTTTTCAGCATGACCAGTTAAAATTTCAAGTTGCTCATAAGATTCTTCCGGTTTAACGAAGCGCACTAATTCTACTTTATTGAACTGGTGCTGACGGATTAGTCCACGTGTATCACGCCCTGCAGATCCTGCTTCTGAACGGAAGTTAGCGCTGAATGCAGAGAAAGCTTGCGGAAGCATATCTGCTGATAAAATTTCATCACGGTAGTAGTTTGTTACCGGAACTTCAGCAGTCGGAATGAGGTAATAATCCATTTCATCTTCTTCACGAACTAATTTAAATACGTCTTCTTCAAACTTCGGTAATTGGCCTGTACCTGTCAGTGAATCGCGGTTAACGATTTGCGGTGGCAGCATTTCTGTATAGCCATGCTGATCTGAATGAAGGTCCATCATGAAGTTCAGTAAAGCACGCTCTAAACGTGCACCTAAACCTTTATAGAACAAGAAACGGCTTCCCGTAACTTTAGCTCCGCGCTCAAAGTCCACGATATCTAAATCTTTTGCAATATCCCAGTGTGCCTTCGTTTCGAAATCAAATGCCGGTACATCACCCCAAGTGTATTCTTCCACGTTGTCATCTTCTTCTGTGCCAACTGGTACTGATTCATGCGGGATATTTGGCAAACGCATCATCATATTTTTAAATTCATCTTCAATTGCGTTTAACTCAGCATCCAATGCTTTAATTTCATCGCCTACTTCGCGCATACGTGCAATTACTTCTGTTGCATCTTCTTTGTTACGCTTCATAACAGAAATTTGCTCAGATACTTTATTGCGCTCTGCTTTCAATACTTCTGTTTTGGCGATTAATTCACGACGTTTTGTATCTAAGTTTTCAAAGTTATCCAGATTTCCTAAATCCTCATTACGTGTAAGAAGCATACGTTTTACTTCTTCAAAATTGTCGCGGACGCGTTTAATATCTAACATAATTCTTCCTCCTCAAATTTATGAAATGATGATCTTGAGTACTTTAACGCGTTAATGTATTAGCGGAGTAAATACAAAAAAGCCCTCAATCCCTATGAAAGGGACGAGAGCTACCCGCGTTGCCACCCTAATTGAATAGAATAATCTATTCCTCTTAACAATTAACGACTTTGGTAAGCCGGCTTCCACCTACTATTATTTCGGAAAAAGCATCTCAAGGACGGATTCACAAGTGTTTTTATCAGCTTTCACCGACCGCTGACTCTCTAAAAAAAACGTGCTTGCTACTACTTCCTATCATCGAATTCATTTATAAATTTAACCATACTGTACTATAAAACCATATACATTTGCAAGTTCTGATGAAAACGTTCACTAATTTTCTACATCATGCTATACTTTTCTGACACTATCAATATGAGGTAAAATTGAAATTTCATTAAGGTTACATAAGGAGGAAACGAGGATGCTTTTCTTTCAGCTTCATAAGGACCATACGATTCCGCTATATGAACAACTGTATATCGGCATAAAAAATGCAATTACTAACAACCAGCTAGCTGTTGGTGTACGTCTCCCTTCCAAAAGGGAGCTTGCGGATTTTTTCAATATAAGCCAAACAACCGTCGAGCTTGCGTATTCGCAGCTGTTGGCGGAAGGCTATATAATGTCAAAGCCGCGTGTCGGTTATTTTGTTGAAGAGATCGATTCATTACCTTACCGGCAAAGTAATATATCGAACAATGAAATTAAAAAAACAGCAGAAACTACGGAATATAAAATTGATTTCTCTTCTGCAAAAATTGATGAGGAAGCTTTTCCTTTTACGATATGGAGAAAATACGCAAAAGATGTGCTCGATAAGCCGTTCAAACATTTACTTCAGACAGGGGAACGTCAAGGCGAGCTTGCATTGCGTATCGAAATCGCAAACTATTTACACCAATCACGTGGAATCGAGTGCCAGCCAGAACAAATCGTCATTGGCTCCGGTACTGAGCAGTTACTGCCTATGATTTTAAAAATTTTAGATGCTGATTCAAAGATAGCTTTTGAAAATCCAGGCTATTCACCTATTCCCCGTCATCAATTAGGTCAGCTTGCAATTCCTATTTCTGTTGATACAGATGGAATAGTAGTGGAACAATTACAGAAATCAAATGCAAATGTCGTTTACATAACACCTTCACACCAATTCCCGACTGGTGCAGTGCTTTCAGCTAATCGACGGACACAATTATTAAATTGGGCAGCAAAAACACCGGACCGCTTTATAATTGAAGATGATTATGACAGTGAATTTCGCTATATTGGAAAACCAATTCCGGCACTTAGAGGGCTTGATGTAAATGACCGGGTCATTTATTTAAGCACCTTTACTAAATCATTGATGCCATCATTGCGTGTTGCTTTTTTCGTCTTGCCGCCAACACTCGTTCAACGCTATCAGGAGCATTTTAATTACTATTCTTCTACTGTTCCTCGGTTTGAACAGCATATTTTAGCGAATTTTATGAAGGATGGACACTTTGCCAAACATTTAAATCGGATGCGTAAAATTTACCGTAAAAAACACGATAAATGTATTGAAGTCTTTTCAAATCATTACTCGCAAATAACAATATCCGGGGATGCTGCCGGTACGAATATTCTTGTTGCATTTCGTCATGAAAAATCCGAACAGGAATTGCAACAGATCGCGCGCAAGAATGGTATTCATATTTTACCTTTATCAAATTATTATTTAACAGAGCAGCATTACTTCAAAAGGACATTTTTATTAGGGTTTGGTAATTTGCAGCTTCATGATATGGAGCCGAACATCCATCAGCTAATGGAAATTTGGGGGATTTCCAAAAGTTAAAGTAAAAGAGATTTTTAAAGAGACGTTCAGTATGGGAACGTCTCTTTATGTTGAAATAATATTGATGCGATATTGCTCGACCCAATCATGTAATTGTATAAAATATGCAATGAGTTGTGGTCCCGCCATTAACTGGCCAAACCAAGGTATTTGAAACGATTGACCGTTTGTAGCAAGCAATCGTTCTAACTGCTCCTTCTCAAACAATTCATGAAGAACTGAGTGCTTCTGCTTCAAAATTTGCTCCAACCGATGATGAACGAGTTCTGTATATTTAGGATGGTACGTTTTCGGATACGGGTTTTTCTTACGTTCCACAACTTCCTTCGGTAAAATATCCTGAAATGCCTTTCGTAAAATTCCCTTTTCCATTCCACCGCTGTTTTTCATTTCCCAAGGAATATTCCATACGTATTCAATTATTGTATGATCGGCAAACGGTACACGGACTTCCATGCTCGCACCCATCGTCATCCGGTCATTTCTTTCCAATAATGTCTGCATAAAGAACTGGTTATTTAAGTAAAACAGCTGCTGGCGTTCCTGTTCTTCTTTAGTCCCTATAAATGACGGCATCCCTTTTACTGCCTCTTCATAAGTATTTTGCATAAACTGCGGTAACTGCAGACGTTTTTGCCAATCTGATTTAAATAACTGTTCACGTTCCTTTGTAGAACGAAGCCACGGGAAAAGCGTTTCTCTTTTTCCTTCATAAAACCATGGATAACCACCAAAAACTTCGTCTGCGCATTCACCCGATAGCGCCACAGTATGTTCTTTTTTCATTTCTTTGCAGAATAAATAGAATGAGCTATCAATATCCGCCATACTCGGCATGTCTTTTAAACGCATTGCCTGTTCTAAACCATCTACTAATTCTTGTTGGGTCAGCATCACTTGTCGGTGCTTTGTCTGAAACGCCTGTTGCATTTTTCCGATCCAGTATTCATCCTGTGACGTTTGGAACGAATTTTTTGTGAAGTGCTGGTCATTTTCTTCAAATGCTACGGAATAAGTCGCCAATGTTTTCTGTTCTTTTGCAAGTTGTTGTGCAGCAACGGCCGTAATAATACTTGAATCGAGTCCGCCTGATAGCATTGTGCTAAGTGGCACATCGCTTATTAGTTGACGAATAATCGCATTTGTTACGAGTTCCCGGACGGTTTCGATTGTTTCTGCCTCTGAATGTTCATGTTGTTTACTTTCAATGTCCCAGTACTGCCAGCTTTTCCTGAAACCGCTCCGTACCATCATTGCGTATGCGGGCTTAACTTCCTTAATCCCTTTAAATATGGCATGCCCTACAGTACGGGATGGGCCAAGACTGAATAATGCGGCAAGCCCTTCTGCATCAACTTCTGCCTTCACAGCAGGATGTGCCAGTATCCCTTTTATTTCAGAACTGAACAATAGCCCATCCGGAAGCTCATAATAAAACAGCGGCTTTACCCCTAGCCGGTCACGACATAGAAATAATGATTGCTCCTGCTCATTCCAAACGGCAAAAGCAAATATTCCATTTAAGTACTCCATACAGCGCTCTTTCCATTCAACATACGCCATTAAAATAACTTCTGTATCGGATGTTGTATAAAAAGAATGACCTAAATTTTTAAGCTGTTCACGAAGCTCGTTTGCATTGTAAACTTCCCCATTATATACAATTGTCAATTCGCCGCGAGTCATCGGCTGATTACCTGTCACTAAATCAATAATTGCGAGCCGTTTATGGCCTAGTAAAGCATGTTTGCTTATAAAGTATCCTTCACTATCCGGACCTCGGTGAAAAAGCGTCCTCGTCATTTTTTTTATCATTGATTCTTCATTTACTAAGTGAGTCGAGTAATCGATCCAACCTGATATTCCACACATGATTAATCCCTCCATGTATCAATGTATGTTTTGCATGGTTTATCGACAAATTGTCCCATTCGAAAAAATTCTTTTAGGCGAAAAAAAAAAGCCTTTCTACAAGTGTTTACTTATAGAAAAGCTCATTTATTATTTAATTAAATTACCTGCAAATCCAAATACACCATTCCATAAATCACCGAAAAAGCTTCCGATACCTTGGAACATTAATGATATTTTCCCTGCACGTTCTACCGATTCTGTCGTGACGACATCTGCTGCAATAGGATTGCCATCAATATAGCCGAAATCTACGCCTTCTGTAGTTGTAAGTACAGCCTGTCCTACTACTTGGTCTTTCTCGATTCCTGCCTCAAGTTCTTCCTTTTCCAATGTCAATGTCGGAACGTATGAATCTTTTTCGCTCGTCTTAACCATTACAGAAACCGGCTCTTTCACACCGATTTTGACAGAATCCTCTTTCCCTTTAGTAACAGGAATTGTTTTTTGCTCTTCAAATACATAGTTACCTGGAAGAAGTTCTACTTTCGAAAATTGTCCAAACCCATAATCGAATAACTTCGCTGTCGCATCAAAACGTGCTTTATAAGAGCCTACACCATTTGAATCCACTGCCTTCATAACAACAGCGATTAAACGTGTATCACCGCGTTTAGCTGTACCTGTAAACGTATGACCAGCAAAATCCGTTGTCCCTGTTTTTAACCCGTCTACGCCTTCATATTCATATACAAGGCCTGGTAGCATGAAGTTCCAGTTGGACATACTAATTGCATCCGAAGTTCCTTCACGGAATGTTTTCTTCGGAATTTTTGCTGTTTCTAACATTTCAGGATGATCTTTTAATAGGTGGTACGCTAATTTTGCTACAGAACGAGCAGGCATAACGTTTTCATCCTTTTCTCCAGTGCCTTCTGGATGCATGCCTTGTAAATCAGCATTATTCAAACCTGTTGCGTTTACAAACTTGTAATTCTCTAAGCCAAGTTCTTCTGCTTTTTTATCCATCAATTTCAGGAATTCTTTTTCTGTGCCTGCAATTGTTTCTGCAATCGCAATTGTAGCAGCATTTGCAGAATAGATAGCCATTGCTTCATATAACTCTCTAATCGTATATGTACCATCAGCACGTAACGGCACATTACTCAATAAACGATTTTGGGAAACTTTATATGTATACTCTGTTACATTATATTGCTGATCCCATGAAATTGAACCTTCTTTGATTGCATCAAGTAATAGATACTCTGTCATCATCTTCGTCATACTTGCAATACCTAAAGCGGTCTCTGCGTTTTGCTCATATAAAATTTTCCCTGTGTCTGCATCAATTAAAATTGCTGCATCTACTGTTAATCCTAAATCCGTCGCTGCATTTGTCTTAGCAGGTGTCATCGCCAGCATGCTAAGTATTAAAACCGGGATTAAGACAATGCTTAATACCGTTTGCTTTCTTACCTTCTTCACAAAGCTACCTCCAATTTTTTATTCTTGTCTAACGTCATTTTATCATACATAAGTAGTTGTATGTGACCTTCTGTTAATAAAAAAACGTTACTATCTTCAAATTGACGATAGTAACGTTTGAAAGTTTCCTAGTAATTATTGTAAAGAGTAGTTTGGTGATTCTTTTGTGATTTGTACATCATGTGGATGTGATTCACGTAAGCCTGCACCCGACATTTTAATGAACTGCGATTTTTCACGTAAATGTTCTAAATCCGGTGCACCGCAGTAACCCATTCCGGCACGTACACCACCAACTAATTGGTGAATTGTATCTGCTAAAGGACCTTTGTATGGTAAACGTCCTTCAATTCCTTCTGGTACAAGCTTTTTCGCATCTTCTTGGAAGTAACGGTCTTTAGATCCTTTTTCCATAGCACCTAGTGAACCCATTCCACGGTACACTTTAAAGCGACGTCCTTGGAAAATTTCTGTTTCACCAGGAGATTCAGATGTTCCTGCTAATAATGAACCTAACATTACAGTATGTCCACCTGCAGCTAAAGCTTTTACAATATCTCCTGAATACTTGATACCGCCATCAGCAATAATTGTTTTGCCTAATTCACGGGCAACTGATGCTGCATCGTAAACAGCTGTAATTTGTGGTACCCCAACACCTGCTACAACACGAGTTGTACAAATAGAACCAGGACCGATTCCTACTTTTACAACATCGGCACCAGCTTCAAATAATGCACGCGTTCCTTCAGCTGTTGCAACATTCCCTGCAATAATATCCAAGTCCGGGTAAGCTGCACGAATGTCTTTAATTGTATTTAAAACTCCTTGAGAATGACCATGTGCTGTATCAATTACAACGATGTCCACTTGCGCTTCCACTAGCTTGGCAATACGCATCATCGTATCTTTAGAAACACCAACCGCCGCTCCTACAACTAAACGGCCATGGCTGTCTTTTGCTGCATTTGGGAATTCAATTACTTTTTCGATATCTTTGATTGTGATTAAGCCAGTTAGCTTTCCTGCTTCATCAACAATCGGTAACTTCTCAATTTTATATTGCTGAAGAATTTTTTCAGCATCTTCTAAAGTTGTCCCTACAGGAGCAATGATTAAATCTTCTTTTGTCATGACATCATCAATTTTTAATGAGTAATCTGAAATGAAGCGTAAATCACGATTTGTAATAATACCAACTAACTTCTGATCTTCCATGTTATTTACAATAGGGACACCTGAAATGCGGTACTTGCCCATTAAATGCTCTGCATCGAAAACTTGATGTTCTGGTGTAAGGAAGAAAGGATTTGTAATAACGCCGTTTTCAGAACGTTTTACTTTCTCGACTTCTTCTGCTTGTTCATCAATACTCATATTTTTATGAATAATACCAATTCCACCTTGTCGAGCCATTGCAATTGCCATTTTCGATTCGGTTACAGTATCCATACCTGCAGAGATCAACGGAATGTTTAACTTAATGTTGTCAGTTAGATTTACAGACAAATTAACATCTTTCGGTAAAACCTCAGAGTGTCCTGGTACTAATAGTACATCATCAAATGTTAAACCTTCTTTAGCAAATTTTGTTTCCCACATTGTTAAGAATGCCTCCTATTTATAAAAGAATATTATTGTAAGGTTACCTCCGAGGGACATCACTGTCAAGAATCTTTAAAAAATAAAATAATTCGGAATATTATATTATTTGTGGTTTTCTTCTATAATGAGAGAAAATAAGTATTTTATAACAAAAAAACCACTGATTTCTCAGTGGTTTTACATGTGCGAAGCGACGTCCTACTCTCACAGGGGGAAGCCCCCAACTACCATCGGCGCTAAAGAG
>NZ_JBELZM010000030.1:0-13279 GCF_040273735.1 Solibacillus sp.
CTCTTTAGCGCCGATGGTAGTTGGGGGCTTCCCCCTGTGAGAGTAGGACGTCGCTTCGCACACGCAAAACCACTGAGAAATCAGTGGTTTTTTTGTTGTTTATAAAACGGATATTTAAATTATTGAGGACCTCTAACTTGAAAATAAAATGCAGTTTCGTTAAAGTACATACATAGCAAAAGGGAGGAATTGTAATGAAAGCACTTTTTGGAAAGTTTAAATTGAATGAACAGGTTGAACTACGAAATCGTTTAGTTATGGCACCTATGACAACCTACTCTGCAAATGAAGATGATACAGTTTCCGATGAGGAAATCACATATTATAAAGAACGTGCTGAAGGGGCTGGAATGATTATTACAGCATGTGCATATGTTGCAGCAAACGGTAAAGCATTCCCAGGGCAAATTGCCGCTCATGAAGATCGTTATATTCCAAGCTTACGAAGAATTGCACAGGCTATTCAACAAGGCGGTGCTAAAGCGGTTTTACAAATTCATCATGGAGGACGACAATCACTCCAACATTTAGTGCCAAATGGAGATGTTGTAAGTGCAAGTACAGCTGTTACAATTGAAAAAAAAGAAGCTCGTGCATTAACTCTTGAAGAGACTAAAGAGATGGTTAAAGCCTATGCGGAAGCGACAAGAAGAGCAATTGAGGCAGGTTTTGATGGCGTTGAGATCCATGGTGCAAATACTTATTTAATTCAACAGTACTTCTCTGCCTTTACTAATAAAAGAACAGATGAATACGGCGGAACATTTGAAAATAGATTGCGTTTCCCATTGGAAGTAGTAAATGAAGTAATTAATGTTAAGAACACATATGCAGATGAAAAATTTATCGTCGGTTACCGTTTCAGCCCTGAAGAGCCTGAAGAAGACGGCATTACAATGGATGATACAGTAAAATTAGTAGATGAATTAGCGGAAACAGCGCTAACATATTTGCATATCTCACTTGGAGATTTCAAATCTGAAACACATCGTTATGAAAACGGCCAACAAAACCGCATTTCTGTAATTCACAGCTTGTTAAATGGTCGTAAACCATTAATCGGTGTCGGATCAATTTATACTCGTGAAGAAGCAGAACAAGCATTACAGTTAGGTGCAGATTTAGTAGCACTTGGTCGTGCCTTGTTAATTGAACCGCATTGGGTGGAAAAGGTACAGAATGAAGAAAACATTGTAACAGCTTATGATGAAAAAATTGATACTGTAATTCCTGGCCCTTTAATGGAGAAAATCCTTTCGAGACCAGGTTGGATTCCCGGTATATAAGTCAGTGAAGGTTATTTGAAGAATTTAAATATACAAGTCTATTTAAAGAAGGGGGATACGAATACGTTCGTATTCTCCTTTTCCTATAGGTAATGTTTGAACCACTTAATTTCGGGAATGGTTCCATAAGGATATTGAGGGGGGATACGAATGAATAAAAGGGGTTTTTATGTCTTCCTGTCTATTTGTCTCGTTATGCTTCTGGCAATGTTAATAACAGCATGTCAGGATGAAGTTTTAGAGATAGAAGAAAGTAATACATATGCTTGGCAAAAATACATGAATGATAAAGAGTTTGAAGAAGTAAAGGAAGGGATGTCTTATTTAGAAGTAGTTCAAATTTCAGGAGGAGCCGGTCAGGAAATCGATAACGGTACTTATGAATGGAATGACGAAATTCTGCTGACGAAAGGATATCGCCTAAAATTCGAGGATGATGTATTGGTTAAAAAAGAAGTTGTGGAACGTAAAGGTAACTCAAAGCGATAGTATCGGCGGAAAATGAGGTTGAGTATGGGGATTATCCTAAACAATTTCAGGATAAGAAAATCAAATAAAGAATAATTAGGAACATTCACTTTTTCTCAAAAAAATGAGTGTTTTCTTCTTTTCACAGCTACTTTATATTAACGTAGTTAAGTAAGAACCAATCCAAAAGTGATACATTTTGAACAATTGCTTCAGTTCAAGTAAACTAGAGATAATGGATTTTTTTGTGGAAGGAAGCAATCAGATGATATTTGAAAAAGAGATAAATACGCTGGAAGAAACGCAAGCGCTTGCGATGAGATTGGCGGAATTAGTCGAGCAGCAGTATACGATTACACTTGAAGGTGATTTAGGTGCAGGAAAAACAACATTTACACAGAGCTTTGCAAAAGGGCTTGGTGTAAAACGAACGGTCAATAGCCCAACATTTACGATTATGAAGCAATATATAGGACGCATCCCACTTAATCATCTGGATGTATATCGTCTGGAAGATAGCGATGAAGATCTAGGCTGGGAAGAAATTTTTTATGGGGATGCAGTCACAGTTGTGGAATGGGCACATCTTATACATGAAGATCTGCCTGAAGAGCGTTTAGCAATTGAAATTACACGAATCGATGAAACGAAACGCAAATTTGTATTGAAACCGATAGGCGAAAAGTATGTTCGTCTTTGTGAGGAGTTATTTAAATGATTTGGTTAGGAATAGAGACAGCAAATGCACCGCTTTCTGTCGCCATAGTACAAGATAATAAAGTAATTGCTGAAGTCGTGCAAAATATAAAATTGACACATTCAGTTGGTGCAATGCCGGCAATTGAAGAAGTTATAAAAAAGGCAGGCTTAACACCGGCACAAATTGATGCGATTGCCGTTTCTGAAGGTCCTGGCTCTTATACAGGTGTCCGAATTGGTGTTACTCTTGCAAAAACGCTGGCATGGTCATTGCAAAAGCCATTGGTAGGCGTATCAAGCTTGAAATCACTGGCTGCAAATGTCCGTATTGCGAACTATGCAATTTGTTCATTAATCGACGCCCGTCGTCAAAATGTATATGCCGGTGTATATGAAGCAGACACTATGGAGCCGATTGTTGAAGATCATCATGATCATATCGACGGATTATTACAGAAGCTTCAGCAATTAGAACGACCAATATTATTTGTTGGAACAGACGTCGATTTGTACATCGAAAAAATTCAGCAAGTGTTAGGTAGTACTGCTATCCGTGCACCATTTACAATGAATTTACCGCGTGCATCCGAACTAATTGCTTTAGCACAACAAATGCCATTACCGACAATTGAGGCTGTCCATGCGTTTGTTCCCCAATATCGCCGTATTGCAGAAGCGGAAGCGAATTGGATAAAGGAACAGAAAAAGGAGCAACATTAATGGTACAGTATCGCAGAATGACAATAGATGATGTTCAGGCTGTTCATAAGATTGAGCTTGCATCTTTTCCTACACCATGGACATTGGATTCGTTTTATTACGAAATGACCGAAAACCAATTTGCCCATTATTTAGTGGCGGAAGACGAATACGGTGAAATAATTGGTTTCTGTGGAATTTGGCTTGTTATTGATGCAGCACAGATTACCAACGTAGCGGTTATACAATCTGTACGTGGTCAAGGTATTGGTGAGACACTTATGCGTGAAGCGATGCGTGTGGCAAAAGAAGCAAATACGGATGTAATGAGCTTAGAAGTACGTGTAACAAATACTGTTGCACAAAATTTATATCGCAAACTTGGTTTCCAGGATGGAGGTCTTCGTAAAGGCTACTATACGGATAACCAGGAAGATGCGTTAGTAATGTGGGTGAATTTATAATGGATAACTATATATTAGCAATTGAAACTAGTTGTGATGAAACAGCAGCTGCCATTATTAAAAATGGCACAGAGATTATTTCAAATGTTGTATCATCACAAATTGACAGTCATAAGCGTTTCGGCGGGGTTGTCCCGGAAATCGCATCACGTCACCATGTTGAACAAATGACAATTGTTTTAGAAGAAGCATTAAAACAGGCCAATATGGAACCGAACGAATTAACAGCTGTTGCTGTAACTGAAGGACCGGGACTAGTAGGTGCTTTGTTAATCGGTATTAATGCGGCTAAGGCTTTTGCTTTTGTTCACGGCTTGCCATTAATCGGGACACACCATATTGCCGGGCATATTTATGCGAATAATCTAGTACAGCCAATGGAATTTCCATTGCTGGCACTCGTTGTTTCTGGTGGGCATACAGAGCTTGTCCTAATGCGTGAACATGGTTCGTTTGAAGTTATCGGTGAAACACGCGATGATGCTGCAGGTGAAGCATATGACAAAGTAGCGCGCGTATTGAATATGCCATATCCGGGTGGTCCTCATATTGATCGTCTTGCACATGAAGCGACAGAAGCCGTTCCTTTCCCCCGTGTATGGTTGGAGGAAGATTCATACGACTTTAGCTTCAGCGGCTTGAAATCTGCAGTGATTAATTATAAACATAATATGGATCAGCGCGGTGAAGAAATTATTGCCGAACATGTTGCAAAAGGCTTCCAAGACAGTGTAGTGGAAGTATTGACGGGTAAGACAGTACGAGCAGCGCGTGAATATCAGGTAAAACAAGTAATTGCGGCTGGTGGTGTATCTGCCAATAAAGGATTACGCACAGCATTGGAACTTGCATTTAAAGAAGAAGGTATTCCATTTTATGTACCACCCTTAAAATTATGTACAGATAATGCTGCAATGATTGGTGCAGCTGCATATGAAATGTTTGAAGCAGGGGTTCGTGGTAATTTGGATATGAATGGGCGACCTGGGATGGAGCTTCTGAGCTGGAAATAGGGTATATAAGCATGGTGAAAAGATGCAGTAGTACATTCTTTTCTCATGCTTTTTTTGTGGAGAAAATAAATTTTTCTTAATTTGTTTTCTTTCAATAATATAAAAAAGTCGAATCTAGTAATTTATGATGGATAAATCTCATTTATAACAAGTTTTTATTGACTGTTCAACTTTTCTGAAAATTATCCACAGATACAGTTTAAATACCCACAAAAAAACTTGCGAACATGCGTACTTATACACAAACTGTGCATAACTTGTGGAAAACATGTGACTTATCTATATATAGTAGTGTCTTTTTCACACAACAATGTGTATAACTTTGATTTTAAATGTGGACAATGTGGAAAACTATGTTGATATGTTGATACTACTAGATTTGCATTGTGAATAAAATTGTGGAGAAATTTGTAGAAATTTGGCGTATTGACCTATATATATGATTATTATGTAGAAAGGATGATAGAAAGGTTTAATATTATACAATAGCAATACAACAAATATATTTCTGTAGAAGATGACTTTTCATGTGTATATAAAAAAGGAGTGTCCATATGTTGATGGACACTCCATAAATTATAGTTGTTCAAGCTCCTCGTTTAGTTCAAGCCATTCCATTTCAAATGTTTCATGCTGTTCTTTTACATCATTCAGTTCAGATTGTATTGTTAATGTTTTTTCATGATCAGAATAAATGTCAGGATCACATAGTTGTTCTTCAAAGATGGCGATTTTTTCATCTAAAGCGCCCATTTGCTTTTCAATATCTTCAATTGCACGACGAATTTGACGTTCTCTTTTTTTCGCATCTTTATCAATCATCGATGTGGTCTTTGTTTGAACATTCGATTCAGTCGTATTTTTTTCAATTGCGGCGGCCTTCATTGCAGCTAATTCTTCAAGCTCCTCTTTCTTTTCCACATAATAATCATAGTCACCTAAATATTCGAACGAACCTGTGCCTGAGAGTTCAACGACTTTTGTAGCGATACGATTGATGAAATAACGGTCATGCGAAACGAATAGCAGTGTACCGGGATAATCGATTAAGGCATTTTCCAATATCTCTTTACTGTCCAAGTCTAAATGGTTTGTCGGCTCATCGAGTACTAGGAAATTTGATTTTTGCATCATTAACTTTGCAAGTGCAAGTCGCGCCTTTTCTCCACCTGATAGGGAGTTTACTGTTTTCGAAACATCATCTCCGCTAAAAAGGAAGCGACCTAAAATGTTGCGGATATCCTTTTCATTCAGTAATGGCCATTCATCCCAAAGCTCACTAAGAACAGATTTATTTGAATGAAGTTTTGCCTGCTCCTGATCATAATAGCCGATTTGAACATTCGTACCGTAACGGATATCCCCAGCCAGTGCCTCGATATCTTGTACGATTGTTTTCAATAAGGTAGATTTCCCAACACCGTTTGGACCGACAAGTGCAATACGATCTTCTCTAAAGACTCGCATCCCGATATTTTTGGAAATAGCCTTGTCCGTAAAACCGATTGTTAAATTATCCACCGACAGCACGTCATTTCCGCTTTGGCGCTCAATTGTAAAGCCGAAGTTGGCACTCTTTTCATCGCCATCAGGAGATTCCATCCAACTTGTCTTCTCCAGTACTTTGCGACGTGACTGGGCCATTTTTGTAGTCGAAGCTCGCGCAAGGTTTTTTTGGATAAATGTTTCGAGCTTAGCCTTTTCATCCATTTGACGCTCATACATTTTTAAATCACGTTCATAGTTTTTCGCCTTTTCATCTAAATAGGCACTGTAGTTCCCTATATACTTCGATACCTTTGTACGAGACACTTCGTAAACAATCGACACGACCTGATCTAAGAAATAACGGTCATGCGAAACGATTAAAATCGCGCCATTATAACCTTTTAAATAGCCTTCCAGCCAAGACAGTGTTTCAATATCCAGATGGTTGGTCGGCTCATCTAAAATAAGAAGGTCGGGTTTAGACAAAAGAAGCTTAGCGAGGGCTAGTCGTGTCCGTTGTCCGCCGGATAAAGAGCGGATCGGCTTCTGATAATCTTCAGGGAAAAATTGCATCCCATGTAAAACAGAGCGGGTATCGGCTTCATACTGATAACCGCCTGCATCTTTGAAATCATGCTGCAACTGATCATACTCTGCCATGATGCGTGCATATTGTTCTCTATCTTCATATATTGCAGGATCGGCCATTTGCTGTTCAATGTGACGCAGCGTTTGCTCCTGATTTTGCAGATTTGCGAAAATTGTCATCATTTCGTCCCAAATCGAAAGTTCAGAGTCGATGCCTGCATGCTGCTCTAAATACCCGATTTGAATATCTTTTGGAATAATAATTTCACCAGAGTCATAGCTCATTTGTCCGGCAATTATTTTTAATAGCGTGGACTTGCCGGCGCCGTTTCGTCCTACTAATGCCACACGATCACGGTGCTGTACTTCTAGTTTTACACCGCTTAATATTTCATCTGTAATAAAGGATTTATATAATTGATTTACTTGTAAGACAATCATGTTTACACCTCAGTTTCTCCTATTTAGTTTAATGGATGCGAACATTGTACGCAACGATGGATACTTTACTTGTCGCTCCTTGTTTAGTAAGATTAACTTGCTTCTGCACAAAGAGTGGAGTTCATGTTATGCGTGTGAGACCGCTTGGGCGCCAACTACGTGATTAAATCACGTTGGTCATCCTCGACAGGTTATACGGAGGCATTATTTGAAAAAGATTTCCAAATGTACATAGGAGGAGAATGTGTGAAACAAGAAGTAAAAATTCCACAAGCAACAACAAAAAGACTTCCTCTTTATTATCGATTTTTGAAAAACTTCGCAACTGAAGGTAAAAAGCGTATTTCTTCACAGGAATTAAGTGATGCGATGAAAATAGATTCGGCTACGATTCGACGTGACTTTTCCTATTTTGGAGCACTCGGTAAAAAGGGATATGGATATGATGTCCAGTATTTACTCGAATTTTTCCGTCAAACTCTGGACCAGGACGAGGCGATGAATGTTGCATTAATAGGGGTCGGGAATCTGGGGAATGGCTTACTAAAATATAACTTCCAAAAAAATCATAACACGCGTATCGTTGTTGCATTTGATACGAAGGCACCGATGGAAGGAACGACGATTAGTGATATTCCAGTATTCCATCCGGATCGTTTGGAGGAAATGTATGAGGAATTTGGCGCGGAGTTGGCAATATTGACGGTTTCATCCCGCTCAGCCCAAATGATGACAGACCGACTCGTTAAAATAAATGCAAAAGGTATATTAAATTTCACACCAGTACGATTATCTGTTCCCGACACAATCAAAGTGATGAACATTGATTTATCGGTAGAATTACAGGCACTTACGTATTTAGTACGAAACTCAGGTAAGTAACAAAATGTTCATTACTATAAATAGCAAATTCTAGTTAATTAATGTAAAATATACATAATAATAGAGGAGGTGGCTATAGTGATTGTACATCTAAATGCGATTACACCTGTGAGCCTGATTATCATTGGACTGATTGCTTTGTTAATATTCGGACCCAAAAAATTGCCATCATTAGGTCGTGCGATGGGGACAACTTTACGTGAATTCCGTAGCGCTACGAAAGGCTTGACGGATGACGATGACGATTTCGATACAAAGAAAAAAGTGATTGAACATAAAGAGAACGAAAAAAACGAAGTTAAGTAAAATAAGGATGTCTTGCTATGAATTCAAGAGAATTAACCGTAGTTGAACATATGGAAGAGCTTAGAAAACGTCTATTTTTCGTAGCGATTTTCTTCGTGATGGCTCTTTTCATCGGTTTCTATACGGCGAAACCACTTATTCGATACATTCAACGCAGTGATTTAGCTGCCAGTTTTTCGATGAACGCATTTAGTCCGGCAGATCCTTTAACCGTTTATTTACAAGTTACATTTATTGTAGCTGCCGTTATTGTATCGCCATTATTGCTGTACCAGCTATGGGCGTTTATAACACCTGGTTTGCATGAGGCTGAACGTAAGGCAACATTGAAATATATTCCGTATGCTTTTGTACTGTGTATAGGGGGAATAGCCTTTGCTTATTTTGTGCTATTTCCATTTATAATGCGCTTTATGACGGATTTATCCAATGATTTGAATATTACGCAAACAATCGGTATTAATGAATTCTTCTCATTTCTAATTAAGTTAATTGTACCCTTTGCAGTGTTATTTCAATTGCCTGTTGTTACATTGTTTCTTTCACGTCTCGGAATCATCAATCCGAAGCTTATGGTGAAATTTCGGAAATATGCATATTTCGTATTAATCGTAATTTCGGTATTGCTGGCACCGCCTGATCTAGTATCGAATATCATTATTGCGATACCGCTATTTGTTTTATATGAATTGAGCATTGTCATTGCACGTCTCGGTTATCGAAAATATGAAGTGGCTGAAAAAGAACGCATATTGGCAGAAGAAGAACGTGAACGTGAACTGCAAGTAGAGGAGCTACTTGAAATGCAGCGCAGGCAAATGGAACAGATGAATAATAGTTAAGATAACGCTATCGATTGAGGTAGCGTTTTTTTGTTTTCTATATATGGGGTATTAAAAAAACCCGCTATTTTACATAGCGGGCAATAGTTATACTTGAAACTTATCGGCATTCATTTGGATAAATGTGACGAAACCATTCAATAGAATATGGGCGATAATCGGTGTGAGAAGACGCTTTGTTTTATGGTATAAAAATGCGAAGATCATACCGCAAATTGTATACAATAAAATATGCGTAAAATCCATATGGATCGCAGCGAATACAATTGCACTAATTATGCTCGCAATCCAGAAATTATAGTTTTGTATAATAGATCCGAAAATGACACGGCGGAATACAAGCTCTTCCAAAATCGGTCCTAAAAAGACAGTAGCAAGTATCATAATAGGTGCTACCTTTGTGACACCCATAATTGCTTCGGTATTTTCCGAGCCCATATCAATTCCTAAAGCAAGCTCAATGTAGGCACCGATTGTCTGCCCTAAAAAGACTAAGAAGAAACCGATGATTCCCCAACCGATAGAAGCACCAATTGATGCTTTTTCTCCTTTAAACACTTCCCAGAATTGCTTATTGCGGGAGATTAATATAAAACTCACAATAAAGGCAACCGCAAATGATATAGTTGACCACCAAGCAGATAATTTTATAAGTTTATCCTGCTCAGATATACCAGAAAATAATTGTAAAAGGGAATCTTTTAAGCCTGGAATGAATATAAGTAATAAGACTGATAACTGACAGATGATATAAGTTATTAACACATAAAATGCGGTCTTCTGCGTTTTGAACTTATCTGATGAACGGGAAGTCACGAATGAAAAACCTTCTTTCTCTTACAGACTAGTAGAATTACACACATCCAAATGAATGAGGAATGCTGTATCTTCTATTATAGTGTTTACTATGGGCTCCTATGAATAGCCCACTGTTATACATTTAACATTATTGTAGAGGAATTTGCCAATAAATCAAAATTTTTTGGTGCACATACTTGCAAAAAATTTTGGAATTCTTTAAACTAATAAATGTGTTAGCACTCGACAAATGAGAGTGCTAAAAATAGAAAATTTTTTAGGAGGTTGTTTCAATTGTTAAGACCATTAGGAGATCGCATTATTATCGAACTTGTTGAGGTAGAGGAAAAAACAGCATTTGGTATTGTTTTACCCGACTCAGCAAAAGAAAAACCACAAACTGGTAAAGTTGTGGCAGTAGGTACAGGTCGTGTTCTTGACAACGGCACTCGTCTTGAGCTTGACGTAAAAGAAGGCGACGAAATTATCTTCTCTAAATTCTCTGGTACGGAAGTTAAGTATGACGGCGTAGAATATTTGATTCTACGTGAGAGCGATGTACTTGCAATTGTCGGATAATTACAAAATCAAAAGAAAAATGCAGCTAGTTATACATATTAATTTTTGCTGGCTGCATATCTTCATAAACAATAAATCAAAAAAAATAGATCGTAAATTTTAGGAGGAAAATGAATTATGTCAAAAGATATTAAGTTTTCAGAAGAAGCACGTTCATTAATGGCGGCTGGTGTAGATAAGTTAGCTAACGCTGTAAAAGTAACTTTAGGACCTAAAGGGCGTAACGTTGTTTTAGAGAAAAAATTCGGTTCTCCACTTATTACAAATGACGGTGTATCTATTGCAAAAGAAATTGAATTAGAAAACGCTTATGAAAATATGGGCGCTAAATTAGTAGCTGAAGTAGCTTCTAAAACGAACGAAATCGCAGGGGATGGTACAACAACAGCAACAGTACTTGCGCAAGCGATGATTCGTGAAGGACTTAAAAACGTAACAGCTGGTGCTAACCCAGTAGGTATTCGTAAAGGTATGGACAAGGCGGTTGCTGCTGCATTAACAGAGCTTCAGGCTATTTCACGTCCAGTTGAAAATAAAGAATCAATCGCACAAGTAGCGGCAATTTCTTCAGCAGATGATGAAATCGGTCAATACATTGCAGATGCGATGGAACGTGTAGGAAACGACGGCGTTATTACAATTGAAGAATCAAAAGGCTTTACAACAGAATTAGATGTAGTAGAAGGTATGCAATTTGACCGTGGTTATGCATCACACTACATGGTAACTGATACAGATAAAATGGAAGCGGTACTTGATAACCCATTTATTTTAATTACAGATAAAAAAATCTCAAACATTCAGGAGATTTTACCGGTATTAGAACAAGTTGTTCAACAAGGCCGTCCAATTTTAATCATTGCTGAAGATGTTGAAGGGGAAGCACTTGCGACATTGGTAGTAAATAAATTACGTGGTACATTCAACGCAGTAGCGGTTAAAGCTCCAGGCTTTGGTGACCGTCGTAAAGCAATGTTAGAAGATATTGCTGTATTAACTGGTGGTCAAGTAATTACACAAGATCTTGGTTTAGATTTAAAATCAGCTGATCTATCATCTTTAGGTCGTGCTGCTAAAGTTATCGTATCAAAAGATAATACAACAATTGTTGAAGGTGCTGGTAATACCGATGCAGTAGCTGGCCGCGTTAATCAAATCCGTGCACAACTTGCTGAAACAACTTCTGAATTTGATAAAGAAAAATTACAAGAGCGTTTAGCAAAACTAGCTGGCGGTGTTGCAGTTATTAAAGTTGGTGCTGCGACAGAAACAGAATTAAAAGAGCGCAAATTACGTATTGAAGACGCATTGAACTCAACTCGTGCAGCGGTAGAAGAAGGTATCGTATCAGGTGGTGGTACAGCACTTCTAAATGTATACGCGGCAGTTGAAAAAGTATTGGATCAAGTAGAGGGCGATGTAGCAACTGGTGTACGCATAATTTTACGTGCATTAGAAGAGCCAGTTCGTCAAATTGCTGAAAACGCTGGTTTAGAAGGTTCGATTATCGTTGACCGCTTAAAACGTGAAGAGGTAGGTATTGGCTTCAACGCGGCAACAGGCGAGTGGGTAAACATGGTTGATGCAGGTGTAGTTGACCCTGCAAAAGTTACACGTTCAGCATTACAAAATGCAGCTTCTGTAGCTTCACTGTTCTTAACGACAGAAGCAGTAGTTGCAGACATCCCAGAACCAGCAGGCAGCGGTATGCCGGACATGGGTGGCATGGGTATGCCAGGAATGATGTAATTACTAGTTAAACTTTTAATGGAAAAATAGTAAAATGCCACTTCCCAATTATAAACGGGAAGTGGCATTTTAATTTCAGTAAATTGCGCTTCTGTTTAACTTCTAAGCAATTCGGTGAGATGACCATACAATACCTGTAGATGAAGCGGAAATTCCGCCTAAATTAAGAGTTAATGATAAACCACCAGATTGATAATACAAATCAATAATATCACCTGCATTTAACTGTGCTTCCCCCGTTAATGTCACGGTTCCACTTCCTAATATAGTTCTTAAAGTTAATAGTGTTACAGCTATGTTTAATATAGGGAACAGACCGCTAATTATGCTTGAAGAGGTATTTCTTCTAATTTCAAAAGCAGGATTTATCCCAGCACCTAGAGAAAGAGTAATCGCAGCTGTAGTAGAGTAGTTAATTGTTGCTTCAAATACATATCTTCCTGTTGCAGGAACAGTAAATATGCCAGTAGTAGGGTTAAATGCTGGTGTTGTGAAATATGGTGCAGCAACGCTCCAGTTGCTAATTGTGGTAGATCCACTAACTGTTAAATTGTTTCTGAAAGCTGAAAAACCTTCCGTAAAGATAGGACCGGTAACTCCAGTAGCACCAGTGACGCCAGTGGGCCCAGTAACGCCGGTAGGTCCAGTAGCACCAGTAGCACCAGTAGCACCAGTAACGCCGGTAGGCCCAGTAACACCAGTAACACCAGTAGCACCAGTAACGCCGGTAGGCCCAGTAGGTCCAGTAACGCCGGTAGGCCCAGTAGGTCCAGTAACACCAGTAACGCCGGTAGGTCCAGTAGCACCAGTAACACCAGTAACACCAGTAACGCCGGTAGGTCCAGTAGGTCCAGTAAGACCAGTAACGCCAGTAACACCAGTAGCACCAGTGACGCCGGTAGGCCCAGTAACTCCAGTCGCTCCCGTAGGCCCAATCTCGCCAGTGGCACCGGTAGCTCCCGTAGATCCGGTAACTC
>NZ_JBELZM010000031.1:0-13075 GCF_040273735.1 Solibacillus sp.
TTAAAGATAAACTTCATCGATAAATCATCTTCTATATTAGATAAAACTTCCCAATCTAGGCTTTCCTTTGAATTAATTTTATTAGGTAAAATATCTAAAACACCATCTACTATTTTACGAAAAACATCATCTACAAATGGCGGAAATCTTCTAGGTTTAAACAGACCAATATTTAAATCAATTTCATCTCCACTCTTCAATAAATCCTCTTCTATAAATTTCAAATCTAATCCTGTATATTGCCTCAATACCTTTTCTAAAGCTATGCTATATTCCATCACTTCTTTTTGAAAATCATTCATATTGACAACCACCTTTTTCAGAAAATAAAAAACAACCTCTATGGATATTTTATCCATAGAGGTTGTTTTTTATCAATCTTTATTATTTGTTATCGAATTTTATTGTAAATTATCAATCTTTATTACAAATTATCAATCTTTATTAAAAACCAACAAAGCGAACGGTTTTTAATTTCAATTCTATTCAACCGTAACTGATTTTGCAAGGTTACGAGGTTTATCAACGTCACAACGACGGTGAAGTGCAGCATAGTAGCTGATTAATTGTAATGGTACAACAGATACAAGTGGTGTTAATAGTTCATGTACAGAAGGGATGACTAAACGGTCGCCCTCTTCTTCCATGCCTTCCATTGCAATAATACATGCGTTGGCACCGCGCGCCACTACTTCTTTCACGTTACCGCGAATGTTAAGCGCCACACCTTTTTGCGTTGCTAAAGCGAAGACTGGTGTACCTTCTTCGATTAATGCAATCGTACCGTGTTTTAACTCACCACCGGCAAAACCTTCTGCCTGAATGTATGAGATCTCTTTAAGTTTTAATGCACCTTCCAATGATACACAGAAGTCCATATTACGACCGATGAAGAACGCATTGCGCGCGATTTTTAAATAATCTTCGGCAATTTGCTCCATTTCATCTTTAGAGTCGATAATTGTCTGGATGCCGTTTGCAACGATCGCCAGCTCCTGTTTTAAATCAAAGTCCAGTTGCATTCCTAATTCTTTTGCAACTGCATAGGCAGCTACTGCTAAAACAGCTACTTGAGCAACATATGCTTTTGTAGATGCTACAGCAATTTCCGGTCCGGCATGTAATAGTAATGTGTAATCCGCTTCACGTGAAAGTGTTGAACCTTGTACGTTTGTTACAGTTAACGCTTTGTAGCCAAGCTCTTTGATTTTTACTAATACTTGACGGCTATCCGCTGTTTCACCTGATTGTGAAATGAAGATAAATAAAGGTTTCTTTGATAGTAACGGCATATTATAGCCAAACTCGCTTGAAATGTGTACTTCTACTGGAATACCAGCGATTTTTTCGAAATACTGTTTCCCGATTAAGCCGGCATGGTAACTCGTACCTGCCGCAATAATATATAGACGGTCAGCTTCCGATAATGCTTTTAAAATATCTGCATCAATCGTAACATCTTCACCTTGTTCATATGCTTGAATAATTTTACGGATAACAGTAGGCTGCTCATCCATTTCTTTTAACATATAGTGAGGGTATGTTCCCTTTTCGATATCTGAAGCATCCAATTGTGCTGTATATGGTGCACGCTCAACAACGCGGCCATTTAATGTTGTAATTTCTACTTTATCTTTACGAACGATTACAACTTCTTTATCATGCAATTCGATAAACTGATCAGTTACTTGCAGCATCGCCATTGCGTCTGAAGCAATAACATTGAAGTCTTCACCCACACCTACTAATAACGGTGATTTGTTTTTCGCTACGTAAATCGTTTCCACATCTTCATTATCTAAAAGCGCTAATGCATAAGATCCGTGCACTAACGATAATGTTTTACGGAATGCTTCTAACGTAGATAAACCTTCTTTCGCAAATAAATCGATTAACTGTACGATAACTTCTGTATCAGTATCAGAGTTCATCTGAATTCCTTTAAGATAAGCTTTTTGTAATAAGTGATAGTTTTCGATAACCCCGTTGTGTACAAGCGTATAACGACCTGTGGCACTTGTATGAGGGTGTGCATTTAAGCGGTTTGGTACACCGTGAGTTGCCCAACGTGTATGACCAATCCCTACGGCTGCTTCCACATCGCCATCAACTGCTTTACGTAAATCTGCAATACGTCCTTTTTCCTTGAATACTGTTACGCCTTCTTCATTGTGTACAGCAATCCCTGCAGAATCATAGCCACGGTACTCTAGTTTCTCTAAACCTTTTAATAAAATCTCTTTAGCGTCCAATACGCCGTTATATCCTACAATTCCACACATAATCCGTTTCCTCCAATGTAATTGCTACATCGAAGCACATTTTGGCAACACAAAAGCAGACTACGAAATCTACCTTTTTTAGCCTAATGCGCTTCACGGAAGTTAGTCGAAGGTGATGTTTGCTCTCGTTTAGCAAAGCTAGCACGCATCGGTAACATTCCTGCTCTTTTCTTAAAAGGTGATGTAGCTAAATATTATTTTTAATTGTATGCCGTTTCGCTTTTCTGTCCAGAAAATCACTTCTCTGTTTTAAAACGAAAGTTACAACCGGGCATGTGCGATCGGGAGGCATCCGCCGAAATTTCGATAAACCTCCACCTCGTCAACTAAGGATTATGTCCGCTCGATTTCCTTAGTTCTGGCGCTATAATTGTTTTCCGATTTTGTATGCGCGATTTTCTCTCCTTTAGCGCAGCTCAACAATTCCTTTTACTGAGCATTTACATCATACACATAAACAATTTCACCGTCAATCCTACGCTATCATTGTAAGCGCTTCATAGAAAAAATTATTTCTAGAAAAATATCCCGTTTTGATCCGGGAGATGAAGTTTGTATCAGCAGTAACGTTGTCATTCCCACTGATTACAAGACTCACTCCACATGACATCAAAACGGGATATGCACTATTTTCTATCGTATGCAAAGAGCTCTATTAAAGCCCCTTCTCTTCTAATAAATTTACAATTTCTCGGTTAAATGCAGGTAAATCATCCGGTGTACGGCTTGTTACAAGCTGTTTTTGACAAACAAATACTTCCTCATCATGGAATTTTACCCCTGCATATTCCATATCGACTTTAATCGATTTATAACCTGTCGCATCTCGTCCCTCTAATGACTTCGCCGTAATTAGCAGCTGTGGTCCATGGCAAATTGCAAAGACAGGTTTCTTTTCATCCATAAAATACTTTGCAAAAGCTACGACACGCTCATCATCACGCAGTAAATCCGGTGAAAAACCGCCTGGGATAAATAACGCATCAAAGTCCTGCGGGTTTGCCTCTGCTACCCCTTTATCGATCTGAACTGTTGCTTCGCCATTTTTACCTGTAACCGATTTATTACCTTCTTTATCAATCGTTACAATTGTATGCCCTGCAGCCTCTAGTGCCTGTTTCGGACTTGTGAACTCCACATCTTCAAACTTGTCAGTAATTAATGTTGCAATTTTAGCCAATGTAAAACACTCCTTCGTCTTATTAGGATACTTTATTTTGTTTCCCGAATTCTTGAAAATGAAACATATTTACATAGGTCTCGTTCTTTTATTACAACAAATGTAAATAGTTTTAGGTCGGTTTCCGCAAAAAGTAGAACAGTTTCAGTATTCATTAGAATGGTAAAATTTATAACTGGGTTTAAGCGGTAAAAAGATTGTTTTGTTGTTTTGAATTAATCTCGACCTCCTTTTATTAGAACATTTTGAGGCGGTATTAGAAGAGTTGGATTCGATATTCGAAAGTTTCGCATGGATATTTGAATACTTGGATAGCATTTTTGAACATTTGGTACTTTTATTAGAAGAACAGCTGTTTATTAGAACTCTTTTAGTTATATTACATTTTCTAAACCGGTATTAGAAAATCCCATACAAAGCAAAAAAACACCGGAAGCAATGTCTCCATCACTTCCGGTGCCGTCACTATGATTTATTCAGCTAAACCCATTTCTGTACGTACTACATCTGCAATACGTGCTACATAGTTTTCGCAAGCCTCTTCAGAAGCTGCTTCCACCATAACGCGCACTAAAGGCTCTGTACCTGAAGGGCGTACTAATACTCGACCATTGCCTGCCATTTCCGCTTCTACTTCAGCGATGACAGCTGCAACCTTTTCATTTTGTGTTACAGCATGTTTATCTGTTACACGCACGTTTACTAATTTCTGCGGGTAAATCGTCATTTCACCTGCAAGTTCAGAAAGTTTTTTGCCTGTAGCTTTCATAATATTCACTAACTGAATACCTGTAAGCAAACCGTCGCCTGTTGTATTGTAATCTAAAAATACGATGTGACCCGATTGTTCGCCACCTAAGTTATAATCATTTGCACGCATTTCTTCCACAACATAGCGATCCCCAACTGCTGTTTGAACACTTGTCATTTCGTTGTCTTCAAGCGCTTTGTAGAAGCCCATGTTACTCATAACTGTAGAAACAATCGTGCCTTTGTTTAAGCGGCCTTTTGCTTGTAGATACTTTCCGATGATGAACATAATCTGGTCACCGTCAACAATCGTACCGTCCTCATCTACAGCGATTAAACGGTCTCCATCTCCATCAAATGCTAAACCAACATCTGCGCCGCGTTCCTCGACGAATGCAGCTAATTTTTCAGGATGTGTTGAACCGACACCTTCATTTATGTTCAGTCCATCCGGTGAAGCGCCCATTGTTGAAATATCTGCCTCTAAATCTGCGAATAAATGTGTTGCTAGAGAAGACGTTGCACCATGCGCACAGTCTAATGCCACATGTAATCCTTCAAAATCTTCTTCAACTGTTTGTTTTAAGTATGAAATATATTTTTGTCCACCTTCAAAGTAGTCTGTTACTGAACCAACAGCAGCACCTACTGGACGTGGTAATGTATCTTCTTCTGCATCAAGAATACGTTCAATCTCTTCTTCTTGTGCATCCGTTAATTTAAAGCCGTCTGGACCGAAAAATTTAATGCCGTTATCTGCAACAGGATTATGAGATGCTGAAATCATAACACCTGCTTCAGCATTCATGACGCGTGTAAGATACGCAACACCTGGTGTACTAATGACACCTAAACGCATAACTTCTGCTCCAATTGACAGAAGACCTGCAACAAGTGCACCTTCCAACATCTCCCCAGAAATACGTGTATCACGTCCGATTAATACTTTCGGGCGATCTTTAGCATCCTTCGTCAGCACATAGCCGCCAATACGGCCTAGTTTAAATGCCAACTCTGGTGTTAGTTCACTATTTGCGACACCGCGAACGCCATCTGTTCCGAAATATTTACCCATTTACTTTTTCTCTCCTTCAACGCTTGAAATACCATACGTTATTAAATTTACCACCTAAAGTGGATTGCTTGTTTTATTGATAGTTAGTTTCCATCTGTATCTTCACCATTAGAATCTGCATCTGTATCTGCTTCACTATCTTTTCCCTGTTCACGAACTGGCTCTCCACTTACATTTGCGCGTACCGTTAGTTTCTCTTGAGATAACTTGGTAGCCCCTGTTGGAAGCTCAATTTTAAATTCGTACGGACCGGATTTTTTTATTTTTGAAACATCAACGTCTACGACAACTTCTTTTAATGAATCCACTACAGATTTCGAACCATATACCGTTATGTTAGATTTTTCCGGGGATAAACTGTCAATTGTAAGCCCCTCTACTGGTTCCCCAATTTCGTTTATCTTAATCGGGACTTCTTTACTATATTCATTAATTTCTACTTTTACATTGACCTTATCCGGATTAATGCTGACATCGAGCTTATTCAGATCACGGTCGAGTACCTTTACAGCCGCTTCCTGTTCAAATGATTTATTCAAATCTTTCTCGCCTGAAACCGTTGCCTTTACATAACTTATGTTATCAATGACACTCTTTGCTCCTGTTACCGCAACTTTTGACGGTTCTGCCGTCATCTCGTTCAGTACGAAGTTCTCAGCTAAAAGGCGGTTATTCATTTCAGGCTCTACACGAAACTGTTCAGTAACCTTTTCCTCAATTGTTACACTAATTATTTTTGGCTCAATTGATACATCCAGTTTTTCCGAAAAGTTTTCTTGATGTATTGTAACGCTATGTTCACCAATTAACAATGAGTTTAAATCGACAAAGAGTTTGAAATCCTTTTCAAGCTTTGTTTTCATTACAATTTGTTTCGGTCCTGAAATTTTCACATCGACCGTTTCAGGGAGCCCTGTAACAAATAAATTATCAGAATCATAGTACACTTCCAATGGCACATTTGTGATGACATCTGTTTCATTGGATGAGCCCGAGTCCGTTTCACGTTTTTCTTCTGTTTGAATATACAGGAAGAGGGCCACCGCTAAAAACAAAGCGGTTAAACGGAGCATCCATGAGCTATCAAATATTTTATCCATTCTTTTTCCCTCCCCAAGTCCACTTAGATGCTAAGTTAGAATCTTGTTCAGGACCAAACCACAGTTTACGCAGTAATTCTTCAAATTCTGTAATAGTGAGATTACGGTGTAAATTACCATTGGCTGTTATACTAATCGCACCTGTTTCTTCGGATACAACAATTGTAATTGCATCTGTTACTTCACTTAACCCAAGTGCTGCTCGGTGACGTGTACCAAGTTCTTTGGAAATAAATGCACTTTCCGACAATGGTAAGTAACATGCCGAAGCGGCTATTTGGTTTTTCTGTATAATTACGGCCCCGTCATGTAACGGTGTATTTGGGATGAAAATATTAATCATTAATTCAGATGAAATTGTGGCATCCATCTTGATGCCCGTTTCTACATATTCATTTAAGCCAGTATCTTTTTCAATAGAAATAAGTGCTCCAATTCGACGTTTTGCCATATAATTTACAGATTTTTTCATCGCCTCGACTAAGCGTGTCTGCTCATCTTCCTGCTGGTTGTTCGTTCGTTGGAAAAGCTTACCTCGTCCGATCTGCTCAAGGGCTCGGCGAATTTCCGGCTGGAATATTATAATAATGGCTAAGAAACCCCAATCAATTACTTCTTGCAGCAACCAATCGAGGGTGTCTAAACCGAAAACGTAGGTAGCAAATTTCGCTAACACGACAATTAATAACCCTTTTAATAATTGAACGGCTTTCGTTCCTCTAATGAGGGTCAATGCTTTATAAACTACGTACCATACGAGCAGTACGTCCAGTACTTTAAAAATCATATCTACAGCAGCAATGTCTGTAAATTGCTCAATTATTTGCATGTGGCATCCCCCACCTTTACTTGCTAATCCATCTTGGTTTTAGTATAGCATAATTCTGTCAGTGATTAACTTTCCTAACAGAAAAAAGTCTACCCGAACGAGTAGACTTTTCTTTCTATACTAGAACGGCTTTTTTTTGAGAAAAGTTCCGATTTATTAAGAAAATATTATTTCTTGTTGTAATTAACGTAATGACCGTTCTAAATTATTACTCATTAAAAACAGCGATCGCTTTATTGAACCCGTCTTTAATTTTGTACCATAGCCATTCGAACATTTCGTCAATTTCCTCTACTTGCCCTGTAACGACTGCCGTAGATGCCATATAGTTGCCATTGATAACTGTAATATTGCCATCCACTTCCCCTTCGACAATAATATCTCCATTTTTCACAACAATGTCACCTTTAACAACTTCACCGACCGGCACTGTTACCGTTTGTCCTTCAACGACTAAATTAGGCTGTTTCGTCACAGAGAATTGCTCATCATTCGGAAAACTGCCTAACAAAGTGGCACTCATACATAAAAAGAATACTGCTGCAGCTACAAGAACAGGATGCTGACGGAACCAACGTTTGATGCCGGCAGAACTTTTGCGTTTAGGTAAACGACTTATCACTTGATCCTCAAAGCGCGGAGGGGCAGTAATATGTGCTGCACTCTTGATAAACGCAATCGTGTCGCTTAATTCATGCATATGTTGTTGGCAATCAGGGCATGTTTGTAAATGCTGCTTCAATATTTGTTCATGCTCACGACTAATATCACCATCTAAATATTCGTGCATATAATCCACGAATTCTGATGCACACGTTTTCATGCGTATCTTCCTCCTACAAATTGTTTAACTGCTTTCTTAACGCTTCACGGCCACGGTGAATCCGCGTTTTAACTGTTCCTAAAGGCATATCCAGAATTTCGCTTATTTCCTGAAGGGACAGTTCTTCAATATATTTTAATACAATGACCGATCGATACTTGTCGGGAAGGCGGCTGATTTCATATTGTATTCGGTCCTGAAGCTCCATCTGCTCAACGGCTTCTTCCGGCAACTGCTCCTCTGAGGCAATCTGAGAATACATATCCAGACCTTCTGTTCCCGCTACCTCCGCATCTAAGTAATAATCGGGCTTCTTTTTACGAATTCGGTCAATGCAGAGATTTGTTCCGATTCGGTAAAGCCATGTTGAAAATTTTCGATTTTGGTCATACGAATGTAAATTAATATAGGCACGTATGAATGCCTCCTGTGCGATATCTTCTGCTTCCTGTTTATTTCCAAGCATTCGATAGCACACTTGATACAGCTTGTGCTGGTAGAGGTTAACGATGTCGGCATATGCGTTTTGGTCACCTTTAAGCACTTGCTTTATTCTTTTATTAACTAACGCATCCATTTGTCTTTCCTCTCCACCTTTTCAGCTGTTCTATATATACGGATTGCTTTTTAAAAGGTTTCATTTTCTCTAAAAATTTTTTTCCACCCATAAATATGTGCCTTTATTATAACAAACTTCGTAACGACCAATCGAATTTTTTCGTAATAATCATACTAAAGTTTCGCCAAATAAAGAGCCGATTAAGGCAACCGCTACATCTGCTGTTTTATTTCGCTCATCTAATATAGGATTCACCTCTACAAACTCAGCCGATGTCATTAAACCGGATTCCTGTATCATTTCCATTGCTAAATGACTTTCCCGGTAAGTGATCCCACCTGCTACAGGTGTTCCCACTCCAGGAGTATATAATGGATCTAATGCGTCCAAATCAAGTGATAAATGAAGGCCGTCTATTTGCAATTGTTTAAAATATTTTAGAGTTTCTTCCATTACATATGTCATTCCAAGGCGATCGATTTCGTGCATAGTGTATATTTTAATGCCTCTTGACTTAATTAGCTCCCGTTCCCCTTCATCGATAGAACGTCCGCCAATTATAACAATGTTTTCAGCTTTGATTTTAGGTTCTGCATGTAAAATGGATGTTAGCCTTTCATGTCCTAGCCCAATACTTGTTGCTAAAGGCATCCCATGAATATTTCCGGAAGGCGTTGTTTCCGGTGTATTTAAATCTGCATGGGCATCAAACCAGATAACTCCCTGATTTTTATATTTCATCGACAAACCTGCCAATGTACCAATTGCAATACTATGGTCGCCTCCTAATACAAGCGGTATGTAATCTTTTTTTACAACATTGAATACTTTTTCGGCAAGTGCTGTATTGACCTTAATCACTTCTTCCAGATTAAGCAGCTTTTCATCTTTATGTGCAGCTGCATCCCCCTCAATAACTTGTATATTCCCTTCGTCTTCAACTTCATATCCAAGATCAGTTAAACGCTGTTGCAGCCCTGCATATCTGATTGCACTTGGTCCCATATCTACCCCGCGGCGCTGTTGTCCATAATCACATGGTACCCCTACAATTGAAATCTTCTTATTCATCATTTCTGCATCCCCTAACATGTCATGTAATTTTTCTATTCTATTCTATTCTCTTCTCCGCTCACCCTCCTATAGAAATTTCGAGCAACTAAACGATTTTCCCTTTTTATACGCAAAAAATCCTTTACTTATAAATAAGTAAAGGATTGTTATTTGATATTTAAGTACACTTCTAAGTTTATAAAATAAAAGTGAGCCATGAAGGACTCGAACCTTCGACCCTCTGATTAAAAGTCAGATGCTCTACCAACTGAGCTAATGGCTCATAAAAAATAAAAAAAATGGCTGGGGTACCTGGATTCGAACCAGGGCATGACGGAATCAAAATCCGTTGCCTTACCGCTTGGCTATACCCCAAACATTTTATAGATGGTGGAGGGGGACGGATTCGAACCGCCGAACCCTAAGGAGCGGATTTACAGTCCGCCGCGTTTAGCCACTTCGCTACCCCTCCGACAAATGATGCAACACTGTTAAAGTTGAATGGTGGAGGATGACGGGCTCGAACCGCCGACCCCCTGCTTGTAAGGCAGGTGCTCTCCCAGCTGAGCTAATCCTCCATACATAACAAGTGTTACTGCTTTATTTTTTTATGAAGCCTTAAATGGTGACCCGTACGGGATTCGAACCCGTGTTACCGCCGTGAAAGGGCGGTGTCTTAACCACTTGACCAACGGGCCGTTATATAAGTTGTTCTCTTTAAGACAAGATTTATAATATCATCATTTCTTATATAGTGCAAGCCTTTTTTGAAAAAAGTTTTATTTTTTATTTTGTAATAGTAAAAAGGCAAAAAAAATGGCTCCGAAGGCAGGACTCGAACCTGCGACCTGCCGGTTAACAGCCGGATGCTCTACCAACTGAGCTACTTCGGAACGCTACTATTATACAGTGATGTACAAGCCATCTTTCGTACATTTATTATTATAGCAACGTTTAAAATTTATACAAGTAGTTTTTTGAAATAATTTGAACATTTTATTTATTATGCTCATCTTTCATTGGTAAAAGCTCGTTTTAATGAATATTTGTCCATTACTGCTTTATAAACTCGGTAATTTCCTCAATCAAACCATTTGTTAGCGGCAAACCAGGATTGTAATAGCTCGCAAGATTTTGGTCTCGATCGCCTTCTACATCTTTTAACACATGATTCATCTTATCAAAATAGTGAATTGTGGCTTGATTATTTGCTGCATATAAGTTTTCTGCATCTTTTTCTGTTACCTGAATATCTTTTTTCCCTTGAAGAATGATAATTGGAACGTTAACATTGCTTATTTCTTGCTGAGGATCGTATTTAAGCCATGAAATTATATATGGCTGAACAGAAGGTCTAAATAATGATTGGAGCTGTGCAGACACTGCCTCTACTTTTTTGCCTGCTTTTAATTGCTGTAATGCTTTTTCCGATTCCAGTAATAAATTCGGAGGTAAGCTTGCTGACAATTGTTCCATTAAAACTTCATTCGCCGGTCTGCCAATACCTGCAATCGAAATAAGAGAGGCTACGTCATTTTGCTGGGCAGCAAGCGTCATTATCAAAGCACCTTCACTATGACCAAGTAAATGAATGTCATTAAAGCGGTCAGCCTTTTTAGCATAATCTACAATTGCTTTAACATCCTCTACATACATATCAAATGTTAATTCTTCTTCTTTTTTAGTTAATGCTGTATTATCACCGATTCCACGCTTATCGAAACGAATAGAAGAAATCCCTTTCTCCGCTAAGCTCTCTGCAATCATCTTTAAGCTATTATTCGATCCAGCTCCTATTGTATTGCCATCTTTATTTGTAGGACCTGACCCGGCATGGATTATAACAAGCTCTCCCGTAGCTTTAACAGGTCTTTCCAACGCTGCTTTAAGCTCTCCGCCGGCAACAGGGATCAATAGCTCATCATACGTAACAGGTGTCTCTTTATAAGGCTTTAACGTAATAGGATAGGACTGTCCATTTTGCATAAACGTTCCTTCTACCGTTTCGTTTTTTAGCTTCCCGGCAATTTTAATTTGAGATCCGGCTAAATTAATGGTGATGGCCAAATCCGACTCATTATATTTAATCGATTCAAAGGCAAAATCACTGACTCCTTGTGCAGGTACAGAAATACTTCCACTCGACTCTTCCAAATTTAAAATAATTTCAAGAGGTGACTGTGGAATTTCAATCATCCCCTGCCATTTTCCTAATAGTGCTTCCTCCATATACATAACCTCCTGCTTAGTTTGTTCTTCTGCTTTTGACTTATCTGTACTTTCACTATTACAAGCTGACAGCAATAACACAATAGCTAAACTATAAGCAATCTTTCGCATGACTCTATCCTCCCCAATTCGGTTCATAATTTCCTTTACGGTTAGAACAGGAAAAAGTTTCAAAATAAAAAGCCATCAATAAAGATGACTTTTATTTTCATATTAAATTTCGGGCAACAAAATCATGAAGTTTTTCATAATCACTGACCTTTTGATTACATAGTTGGGAGTCGTCACAAATATAGTTGCTGTAAGATGTATAATTATCACCATTGCCCTTTACTGTAGCTGTAAACAAATGAACTGCACTGTGCTGATTACAAATCGCACAGACACCTTTTATCGGTTTATGGGCGTCTACAACTCCACGCAATGCTGTGTATTGTCCTTCCTTTTCCAGAACAATGTATTGGCGGTTTGTCCCTTTATCAACCCATGACAGATAACTGATTGCTTGCCAATCAATCATTTCTAGTTTAGGTAACTTCAGCTTTTTATCCTTTTTAAATAGCTTTTGCAAACCTTGCTCGGAAATTGATTTAAACGGAATAGTATATGACTTCAAGCTTTGGAAAAATAGTTCTGCCCCGATAGTATCCTCAACCGTTTCCACTTCTTTAATAATACCTTCATTTACATGCGTCAGTTTTTCTCTTAGCTCTGTAATTGCCAGCTCCCGTACAGCCGCAACAATCTTCTTGTCATTTGATGCTAGCTTTGCCTGCAGTATTTTATTTACTTGTTGTTCGATTAATCGTAAGTCCACCACTGTTAAAAAAGGTGCTGTCATGTTATACCTCCAATGTTTTGCCTTGTAAGAACCTTTACATTCATTAATCGTATTTCTTTCTGCTTTAATGGTCAACCGCTAAAGCAATCCTCGTATAAGGCATTCAAAATATTTAAATTCTAATAAAAGAAAAACCAAAGAAGGCAGTCTGTTATTTAAGACACCATCTTTGGTTTAATCTGTTATGAGTTGACTCTTTATATTGTATAGTAGTATATATATAATTTCCAATAATATAAAAAAGCCACTACTGACTAAATCAGCAGCGACTTTTTGAGCGAAGCGACGTCCTACTCTCACAGGGGGAAGCCCCCAACTACCATCGGCGCTAAAGAGCTTAACTTCCGTGTTCGG
>NZ_JBELZM010000032.1:0-11900 GCF_040273735.1 Solibacillus sp.
T
The DNA here is from genome assembly GCF_040273735.1 of Solibacillus sp. NCBI lineage: Bacteria > Bacillati > Bacillota > Bacilli > Caryophanales > Caryophanaceae > Solibacillus > Solibacillus sp. The sequence goes on from NZ_JBELZM010000032.1 coordinate 2, forward strand.
ATTAGTCGGCGGTTCTGCGGCGATCATCAATATGATTCCATGGGGCGGGCCATTAGGACGTGTCGCTTCCGTTCTTGAAACAGATGTAACAGAACTATGGCATCCGCTAATTAAAATTCAGATCATCGGTGTTGTGCTGATGCTTTTACTTGCGGTCTTTATGGGCTTCCGTGAAAAACGCCTAATTGCGAAACGAGCGCAAACAGGACAAACGTTAAAATTCGATTTAAGCAACAGTATTTTAAATGCTGAAACAGATGAAACGTTAAAACGACCAAAACTTATTTGGGCAAATGCGATTTTAGCAATTGTTGTTCTTGCCGTATTAATGTCAGGACTTTTACCAGCTGGCTTGGCGTTCCTGATCGGTGTCGCAATTGCTTTACCATTAAACTACCGTACACCGAAAGAGCAGATGGGACGTATTCAGGCGCACGCATCGAACGCATTGACGATGGCTTCGATCATTATTGCGGCAGGACTGTTTGTAGGGATTTTAAACGGGACAGGCATGTTAACGGCCATTGCCAATAACGCCGTAAATATTTTACCTAGCTTTTTAGCACAGTACTTACATATTATTATCGGGGTACTCGGTGTACCGTTTGACTTGCTGTTAAGTACGGATGCGTATTACTTCGCGTTGTTCCCGGTTGTTGACCAGATCGGTTTAACATACGGCATCGATTCATTATCTACAGCGTATGCGATGATCATCGGTAACATCGTCGGCACATTCGTATCACCACTTGCACCAGCAGTATGGCTGGCACTTGGTCTATCAGGATTGGAGATGGGCAAACACTTGAAGTTCTCATTCTTCTGGATGTGGGGATTGAGTATTACACTACTAGTCATTGCGGTTTTATTAGGTGTAGTACAGGTTTAAAGAGAATAAAAATATTAATGAAGCTTCTTTTATAGGGAGCTTCATTTTTTTATGGTTATGAAATAAAAGGAGAGAACAGCGTGTATGTCTAATTAAGTAGAATAGGACTTTTTTAGGGGGAGAGTATGTTAGTTATCGGTTTATTGTCATACATAATAGTTCTTATAATTTTAGTAAAGCTAAACTTTTATGTAGCACTCGGCTTTATTGTTTTAACATCAATTGTTTCTAATGCTTATTTACCACAGCTGAAAGGATATGTTGGGGAACGGCGTATTCGCAAACTACTGGAAAGTTTAGGGGAAAACGTGAAGATATACAATGATCTGTATGTGCCGAAAAAGAATGGAGAAATGACACAGATCGATCATATATTACTTTCGCCGAACGGCATTTTCGTAATCGAAACGAAAAATTACACGGGTTGGATTTTTGGTAGTGAAAATCAAAGAAACTGGACTCAAGCAATTTATAAGAAAAAATCAAATTTCTATAATCCGGTCATGCAAAATAACACGCATATTAAAGCATTGCAAAACTATTTGAATATGGATGTAACGTTACATTCAATTATCGTTTTTTCGAATGCAGCAACATTTAAATTCAAGAAACCTTTTCAACAAGCACATGTTATTCAAACAAAGCATTTAAAACGAACAATTAAACAATATACAACACAGGAAATTTCAGACGAACAACTTAGCAGGATTTCAAAGATATTCCACACACTCATTCCTGAAACGAAACAGCAAAAGAAGGAAATTAAAAAGCGCCATCTGGAGCATGTAAAAGAAATCGCAAAGCCGAAACCTGCAAAGAAAAATGTGAGTAAGGTGAAGGTGGAACCCATTACTGCAGGACCGGCTATTGTCGAGCCAGCTAGTGTTGCTTCAGTTGCTACTTGTCCAAAGTGCGGCAGTAACCTGATAATGCGCAATGGAAAGCGCGGCTCATTTTATGGTTGTCAGGGTTTTCCGAAGTGCCGGTTTACGAGGGATTTATGATTATCTTTTATGCTAATATGTAAATAATAATTAGCAGAGATTTTAAAAAAGAAGGTGGCAATTTGTCAGCAATCGAAATATTGTCCTGGCCGTTCAAGCAAGAAAGCATTAACCAAATTAATAATAACCAACATTATTTGAACTACCCGGTCATCTACGTGTTAAATGGCAATAAAGAAGCTTACATAGGGGAGACGGTGTATTTTAAAAGCCGGATGAAAGCTCATTTAAGTGCGCGGAAAAATGTCAGTCAGATTAACCTCATCAAGCATGAAAAGTTCAACCGTTCGGCAACCTTTCATTTAGAAACGAAGCTGATCAATTATTTTCTTGGTGATGAGAAATATACACTGCAAAATAAAAGTAAAACGGCGAGCGATTTTACGCACAATTATTATGACAAGCCGTATTACGATCAGCAGTTGTTTAAAGAAATTTGGCAGAAGCTGTACGAGCAAAAGCTGGTCGATCATGAACTGCATGTCATTGAAAACAAAGACATTTTTAAGTTGTCGCCGTTTAAGGAACTCTCGATCGAGCAGCTTGAACTGAAAGAAAAGGTACTTGAGTTTTGTGAGAAGCAAGTAAGTGCCAATCCTGAAGAATACGGCAGTTTGTTGGTCATTGAAGGCGAAGCGGGCGTAGGGAAAAGTGTTGTGTTAAGCTCGATTTTCAACACGATTCAGGAACGGGTGGAAGAAGCTTCGTCACCGCTTTATCAAACGGAAAATTACTTAGTCGTCAATCACGAAGAAATGTTCAAAACGTATAAAGGGATAGCGAAACAGGTGAAGCATTTGAAGGCGAAAAACTTTGCGAAGCCGACACCTTTAGTGAATACGCTCCAAAAGGAAAATAAAAAGGCGGACATCATTTTTGTGGATGAAGCGCATTTATTGCTCACAAAGCCGGATACGTATAATAACTTCCATGGCAACAATCACTTGGAGGAGCTATTAAAGCTGGCGAAAGTCGTCGTCATCATTTACGACCAGAATCAGGTGCTGAAATTGAAGAGCCTGTGGGGGGCGGCAACACTTGAACAGTTAAAGAAGCGAAGCATGTACAACGAAGAATATCAGTTGACGAACCAGTTCCGGATGCAGGCAAATGATGAGGTCATCAATTGGATCAATGCATTCAAAAACAAGCAGCTGCTGCCGCTGCCTCATGATGAAAACTATGAATTCAAAGTGTTCGATACGATGAAGGAAATGCATGACACAATAAAAACGCGTAACAGTGAATTTGGTTTGAGCCGGGTCGTCTCAACATTTGATTACTTGCATAAAAAAGATGGCGGAACGTATTATGTGAACGAATCAAATGGCGAATACAAAATGCCTTGGAATACGACGAGTACGAAATATACATGGGCGGAAAAACCGGAAACGGTGCATGAAGCGGGCTCGATTTATACGATTCAAGGATTTGATTTGAATTACGTCGGTGTTGTGCTCGGACCGTCTGTTCAATATGATGCGGTACGAGACGAAATTGTCATTGACCCGAGCAAGTATATGGATAAAGGGGCTTATTCAGGAACAGAAGGCATTGCCGATGTGAACGATGCGAAGGAAAAGATTGTGCTGAACTCGATTAATATTTTAATGAAGCGCGGGATTAAAGGGCTCTATATTTATGCAAGTGATGAAGCCTTACGAAGTAAGTTATTGGCCGGTCAAGTTCAGGACTGCAGATAAATCAAAGCCCGGTACACACGAGTTACTGTTGTGTGTACCGGGTTTTTTATTTTTTAATCGTAAATAACATTTTTCCCTTCATCACTTAACTTCTTTAAAGACGCAAGCATATGATCGATGACTTCATCGGAATGTCGCTCCCATGAACCTAATTCGGCTACTATTTTTAAAGGCGTTTTCGAACGATAAGAGCGTGTTGGGTTTCCGGGGAATCTTTTGTCGGTAACGTTCGGGTCATTTTCGAATTCACCTAATGGTTCGACAATATAAATCCGCTCCTTTGCTGTTGATTTTGCCAACTCAGCACCCCATTTTGCAGCTTCCAATGTTGCCGTGAAATAAATATAATTCGATTTCTTATTTTGGTAATTCGATAAGTGCTGAGGTTCTAATAAATCTCCAATTTGTAGTTCTGCTTTCGTGCCATGAAAAAAAGGACCTCGATCCAGGACATCTGTTTGATCATTCATAGGACACACCCCTTTCGTTTTGTATATAACAGTATAGTACGGAAATAGAAAAAGAGTAGTCTAAAAATATTTATCCTGAAATGGTATACTAATAGTAGAGATTAATGAATGTCATACGTTTCACAAAAGTTTACATAGGGGAGTGACCGAGATGGAAACCGTATATTTTGCAGGCGGTTGTTTATGGGGTGTACAGGCGTTTATAAAAACATTGTCTGGTGTAACATTTACTGAAGCGGGAAGAGCGAATGGAACGACAAACACTTTGGACGGCGATTATGATGGGTTTGCCGAGTGTGTCAAAACCGAGTTTGATCCGAATGTTGTATCGATGCAGGAACTAATGGGATACTTCTTTGAAATTATCGATCCGTACAGTGTGAACAAACAAGGCGAAGATGTTGGCGAGAAATACCGAACAGGTGTGTACAGCGAAAACGAAGCGCACTTGATTGAAGCAAAAGCATACATTACAGCAAGACCGGATGCTGACCGAATTGTAGTCGAAGTTTTGCCTCTGACAAACTATGTGAGAAGTGCGGAAGAGCATCAGGACCGATTAACGCGATGTCCGGACGATTATTGCCATATTCCTGAATTGTTATTAACGAAATACAAATAATAAATGAACCTTCCATCTCAAACTTGACTGGAAGGTTCATTTTTTATTTTAAGGAAGGTTATTCAATCACATTCTTAACAAGTAATTTATTAATTTAACCATTTTGCGTCAAAATTTAACAGAATATTAACAACTTTATGATAATATAAAGGGGAGTTGGTTAGCCTTTGCTGATTGACCATAAATCGAATGTCTAGGAGGAGAAAAATGGTTAAAAATCGAAATGTACGTCTGCTGTTTTCATGGGTACTAATTGTTTTTATTTTCATTCAGCCTCTTCAATCTACTGTCACAAATGCAGCAACCGGGGATGGGTCATTATCGGCTCCATACACGGTGTCTCAGGCAATCAGCAATCCAAATAGCTCCGTAAAAACAGTTCAAGGTTATATAGTAGGACAGCCTACATCAACAACGACAGTCCTTACTAACAGTTTTCCGAATGACTATGCATTGGCCATAGCGGACAGTGCGAACGAAACGAATACCGCAAAAATGATCTTTGTACAGATACCAACTTCTTTCCGCCCTTCTTACGGCTTGAAATCCAATCCTTCGTTAATGGGGAAAAGCATTAAAATAACGGGGACATTGTCAGCTTATTTTTCTCATCCCGGCTTAAAAAATGGAACAGCATTTACGTTACAGGAAGGGAATCCAACAACTCCTGATCCAACTCCGGAACCTAATCCACCAACTGGCGGCTATTATGATGCAGCTATTGGAAAAACCGGTGCAGCTTTAAAAACAGCTTTGCATAATATTATTGATGATCATACAGAAATTTCGTATGCCAATGTATGGACAGCTCTGCGCGAAACAGATGAAGACCCGAACAATCCCAATAATGTCATTCTTCTTTATACAGGCCGCTCCCAAAGCAAATTGACAAACGGCGGGAATGCGAATGACTGGAACCGCGAGCATGTTTGGGCAAAATCCCACGGCGGGTTTGGCACGTCGATGGGTGCAGGAACAGACTTGCATCATTTGCGTCCAACCGATGTCAGCGTCAATGGTACGAGAAGCAATCTTGATTTTGACAACGGCGGGAACGAGCATTCAGAAGCAGCCGGAAACTACTATGACTCGGATTCATGGGAGCCGAGAGACAGCGTAAAAGGTGATGTTGCCCGGATGCTGTTTTATATGGCGGTCCGCTATGAAGGAGACAGCGGGGAAGTGGATTTGGAATTAAATGATAGAGTAAATAACGGCACGGCGCCCTACCACGGGAAAATTTCGGTACTGCTTCAATGGCATAAACAAGACCCGGTCGACAATTTCGAACGGAACAGAAATGAAATTATTTATACAGATTATCAGCACAACCGCAATCCATTTATCGATCATCCCGAGTGGGCATCGTCAATTTGGGAATAAAATATCAAGAAATACTCTCCTTTAAGTAAAGGGGAGTATTTTTATCCTTCCTGTTATATAATTTATGGAAGGGAGTGTTATAAATGGGCGAAATAGACATAAGTAAAGAGGCGATCGAAAAGGATTTGGCGTTGATTAAAACGTGTTTAAGACTCATTAATCAGGCGGTGATTTTAAGGGAGCGCAGTGGCGAAACCTTTACCCCTTCTGAAAATGAAGAGTTACATAGATTAATTTCTAAAATTGATAAGGACTTAAATGAACTTAAGGTGAACATAAATTATGATACAAGGTAAAGGGAGAGACTTGGAGCGTTCTGAAATCCAGTCTTTTGCCTTAACGATCCCAACCAACTATAATGAAACGATAGATGGTTTCTAAAGGAGATTTTTTAATGAATACACGAATGAATACAAGATATAAAATTACACGTCATGACCAAGATGGGAACCCTACACTTAGCCTGCAGGAATGCCAAAACTTCTTTGCGACAAAACCGGATTTCGAATATAGAGATTACTACAGTGTTACACAGGACGGCGTTAATATGAAAATTAACGGCTACTTCTTTATGTGGCAATTAGAAGATCTGGAAATACCGTTCCGTTTTTACGAGAACGAGCTGTATGTTGCGGTATCACACCCTTCAGTAATGGATAAAACGAAGGAAGTAGCCCGTGGCTTGGAAGCGAATTATATTGAGGGATAAAATCTTAGGAGATGGGGGAGTTGTTTCTCACATCTCCTATTTTTTATGCGCGGTTACACTGTATGACGGAAAGAAGGATTTACTATCATTTAAGAGAATTACTTTCTTATAGGGATTTTAATACCGATTAGGAGGATGAGTAGGATGGTTCAAAACCAGTTTAGTAGCGAAGACATGTTCATAACAGATTATTTGAAAGCGCAAGTTGAGAAAACACCTGAAGCAATTGCGGTATCATTTAATAAGGATGAAATTTCATATGAGGCTTTTTATAGAAATGTTGAACGAGTTGCAGCATTCGTACAAAGTAAAGGCATGAAAAAAGGGGATATTGTCGCCTCTATGCTGCTAAACTCCGATTTGTTTATGGCGGTGTATTATGGAGTTCAGCTTGCGGGATGTACATTACTTCCGATTAATACGAAGCTGGCACCAGATGAACTAACGTATATTTTCAATCATTCAGAAGCAAAAGGGTTAATTTATGATGAGCGTCTTGAAGAATCGCTGCATCGGGTGGATTACGGATTTGAATGGACACAAACACGGGATGAGCTTCGAGCGGAACTGAATATTGACAAAAAGCCTCAACCGGTGGAGAACAAAGCGAACGATACGACATTGGTGCTCTATACGTCTGGTACAACAGGGCGTCCAAAGGGTGTCATGTTAACACACCGTAATGTCATCAGTGCTGTGCAACAATGGTCTGAAAGTATCGGCTATGCAAAATCAGACCGCGTCTACATTTCAATTCCATTATTCCATTGTGCAGGTTTGCATGTAATCGCCGTATCAACGATTTATTGTGGTGCGACATTAGTAATCGATGAAATGTTTATACCGGATCGTACGATTCCTACTATTCTCGAGAAAAATATTACTGTATTTTCAGGTGTTCCAACGATGTATGCACTGTTATTAAGTAAGTTTGATTTTGCGAACCAGTCATTCCCGAATGTACGGAAAATGGTTTACGGTTCAGCACCGATGCCACATGAAATTATAAAAAATCTTAAAGAGGCGTATCCGAAAGTCGAGTTCCATAATTTATACGGTCAAACCGAAAGCAGCCCTGGTGCAACGGAATTATCTGATGAAGCGGTACTCACTAAAGTAGGCTCGGTCGGAAAAGCGTTGCCGAAGACAGAGTTGAAGATTGTGGACGCGGACGGTGTAGAACTGCCTGTTGGGGAAATCGGCGAGATTTGCATTAAAGGTGAGCAAATTATGAAGGGTTATTTAAAAAATGATGATGAAACGATGCAAGTAATTAAAAATGGCTGGCTTTATTCAGGTGATTTAGGCCGTTTGGATGAGGATGGTTATTTATATATTGTTGACCGAAAGAAAGATTTAATTATCCGAGGCGGTGAAAACATTTATCCGATCGAGGTCGAGAATGTTTTGTATCAGCTCCCACAAGTAATCGATGCGGCGGTCATTGGCATACCGGATCCGATTTATGGTGAAATTCCTAAGGCCATTGTTGTTTTAGTAGAAGAAGACGCGGTTACAGAACATGAAATTATGGATTATGCACGAAGTAAATTAGCAAAGTATAAGGTGCCGCATGTTGTGGAAATTGTAAAAGAGATGCCGCGTAACCCATCAGGGAAAATTTTAAAACATGTTTTAAGAGCGAGAGAAAAGGAAGATATTAAGAGTTAATAATTCGGGAAGCATCTAAAAAGGTGCTTCCTTATAGTTTTATTATAGGAAAGAAGGTTTTACTAATGAATTTATTAATTTTAGGCGGAACTGGCAGGGTTGGAAATTACCTGGTTGAAAATGCACTACAGGATCACCATCATGTATCGGTTCTCGTTCGTACACCTGAAAAAATCCAAATCAATCACAAAAGTTTAACGGTTATTCAAGGGAATGTGCTTAGTAAGGAAAATATTGAGCAGGCGATGCATGGGGCGGAACTGGTGATAAGTGCACTGAACACAGATGGGGGAACGACTTTAACAGAGAGCATGCCGCTAATTATTGATGCGATGAAAAAGGAAGGCATTAAACGAATCATCTCAATCGGTACTGCCGGCATCCTGCAAAGTCGCGTAAGCCCGGAACTGCTGCGCTACCAGTCTAGTGAATCAAAGCGGAAACTAACCCGCGCCGCAGAAGAACACCATAAAGTGTACGAGTTGCTGGAGCAGTCGGAACTTGATTGGACAATTGTCTGCCCTACATATTTGCCTGACGGGGAACGGCTCGGGAACTACCGGACAGAGCGAGATTTTCTACCGGTAGACGGCAGCCAAATTTCAGTTCCGGATACAGCGGACTTTGCTTATAGTTTATTGGAAAGCGGCGATTATATAAAAGCGCGCGTGGGGATCGCTTACTAATCTAATTTAGCAGAAATCATTTTGAAAATGCCGATGCCTGTAAGCTTCAATGACATTTTTTCATTTTGTGAAAGGTGCTTCTCAACATAAACAGACAGGTTATCGATTTTGATTTCATTGTAGTTGTGCACATCTTTCGGCTTTCCTAAATGAGTCATCAATTCCTGGACGGGCGGGGCACAGCAGGCGTTCACAGAAATAGTTTTTACGGAAACAGGCTTGCCTTTTGACTGCATCCATTTTTTCGTATTTGCATCTAGTTCGATTTGCATGAATGATTCCTCGCTTTCGTAGAGAAGTTCTAATATCACCGCTCAATGTTCTAATAAACTAAAAAATGTTCTAATAAAAATGTGATTTTCTAATATATATGTACGGTCTTCTAATAAGTGTCCCAGATGGTCAAATATGTGCTGCGGAAGTTCTAATAAACCACAGACATGTTCTGATATAACGGAAAATCTTCTAATATCCGTATTGCTTCTACCATATCATAAATCACAAAATATAAAAGAAACAAAAAACGAACGATTCGGATTCTCCGGTAAAGGAGATTCATAATCGTTCGTTTTAATCTTTACGAAGACAAAATATGTTCTGCCAAAACCCGCTGAACAGCATAAATATTTGTCGCTTTGTTAAACTTCTTTTGTAGAGGAACGCTATTGCCCGAAATCCAGATTTTCAACTCAGCATCCAAATCGAAAGTTCCGGCTGTTTCGATCGAAAAATTTGTAATGCTTTTGTACGGAATGGACATGTACTCAGTTTTCTTCCCAGTCATTCCTTGTTTATCAATGAGAATCAAGCGTTTGTTTGTAAAGATGAACGTATCTCTTATCACTTTATATGCATGCTTGACCACTTCATTACTCGTAATGATTTCGGCTATCTCTTTTTGAACATCTTCTGCCTTCAATTCACTTGCATTGCCCATCAAACCATCAAAAATACCCACTAAGTTCACCTCATCTGTTTATCTCCACTATTTTTGCCATTCTTTTAAAAGATATACTTACGAATCACTAAGATTATTCCAAAAACCATCTATTAATTTAGAAAACTTCCTTAAAAAATATAATAAATTTCTCTTATTATGAGTAAAAATATATGAGTTGGGTATTAATGCTGTATAACAAAATTAAAGGAGGAATTCTATATGAATCATTTAAAAGCTTTGGTTATTAAATTTGTGATGATTGCGGCGGTTTTAGGTATTATTCTTGCAGGGATTTTAGATTTCGCATTTAGCGACACATTAGTAATCAGTTTAGTGTTAACACTTTTGGCTTATGTTGTAGGGGATTTAGGGATTTTCCAAAATGCTGGTGCCCGCGCAGAGCAGGATAAAAGAAATATCGTCGCAACATTATCTGATGTACTTCTAGCAGCGATTGTTATCTACTTTATGGGACAAAGCTTTTCTGAAAACAGCGAAAATATTGTAGCAGCTGCCATTGTTTCAGCTGTAGTAATCGGTTTAGGGGAATGGTTCTTCCACAAATACATTGATAGACATGTATTTGATAGAGCCGATGCAACAAATGCTCAAAGAGAATATTAATAGTTTCGTATTGGCGCTTTCCAATAAGGAGAGCGCTATTTTTGTTTTTCACATTACACTTCCTAATAAAAGAACAGTTCAAAACAAAAAAACACGGAAATTGATCCGTGTTCAATGTAATTATTTTCGAGTTGTCGTTGTTTCCCACATATCCTTCAGCCAAGCGTCAAACTGTGCGCCTTTTTCACCTTCATATGTGTTGTAAATATCGATTCGCATTTTTTCCAATTTAACTTTGAAGTCTTCATACGTGTGGTCCGCAGGCAAGCTCTTCTTAATACGTTTGAAAATTTTGCGCAGGTCTTTGAACAATTCGCCTTTAGGTGCTTCAGACGGTTCAACTTGCTGACCTATTTTCTTTAACTGTTTCGCCGCCGCATCACGAACTTTCGTTACTAAATCAGCTTTCGCAACGTACTGCAAAATTTTGATCGATTCATCCGCTTTAATTTTCGCTAATTCCTGAACTGCATCTAAACGTGCTTCCCAGTCTGCTGAACGGTTTACGGCCTTCTTTAATTCACTGAAATTTTCAGGTAATTGTTGTGCTAATTCTTGATTTTGTTCACTCATTATTTTGTCTCCTTTGTCATTGCCTTACTAGCAATGATCCGCTCCATCTATTATAGCATGAAAGCGAGGCAATTACTCGTACTACTAGATGTACGGAATTGATCGCTGTGAGGCTGATTTTTCTAATAAAGCACTCTATTGTTCTAATATCCCGAAAAATTCTCTAATAAAAGGGAGATGTTCTAATATATATCCTATTTTTTCTAATAAGTGCTCTAAATATTCAAATAAAGCGTGCAACTGTTCTAATATGTGATGAAACTCTTCTAATATGTGATGAAACTCTTCTAATATGTAATCAAACTTTGCTAATAAAATCTCGCCCGGCCACCGAACAACGTGAAAAACATTGCTTACACCCAAAAAAGCGACCGACTAACTAAGAACTTCTAATAAACCCAACCAACCTTCTAATATCCTACGCAACTCTTCTAATATGTAATCAAACTTTGCTAATAAAGTCCCGCCCGGCCATCGCACAACTTTAAAATCTATGCTTTCATCCAATAGAGCGCAGTCCTAACTAACATCTTAAAACCCAACAACCCGCACCTCCCGAAAAAATAGACAACCTCAAACACGAAATCTCAACCCATATCAGTTACACTCTTACTAAGCAATTTAC
>NZ_JBELZM010000033.1:0-11246 GCF_040273735.1 Solibacillus sp.
GCTTAGTAAAAAAAGCTCAAAAAGGAAATGACAGAGCATATTTAGAGCTTTTTTTACTAAGCGTCCAATATTCATAGCAATTCCTCCCTTCATTTTCGTTTTACATTTATTAGACATACGAGAAGAACATTTGGCTTTAAATTTTAAAATTATTTTTTTTCATCATTGGCATTATTCATAAAAAAACGCTTCCCTTTGTACGGAAAGCGCCTTAAATATTATAAGCTATTAACTTTTTAGTTTCTTTAAAAAAAATAAAAATATAAGTTGGACGATGGCAAACAAAAGTAATACTACACCTAACAAGGCCAAAGAAAGCCATTTAAGCTCAGATGTTTGGACTACACCTGCAGCATCTACTTCTCTAAAATAAATAAATATAGCTAAACCACTAAACAAGACAAGCCAAACCCCATTAATTATCCACCAAATTTTCTTCATTCAATTCCTCCTCCATAAATAAACGTAGCGGCAACTCCGATCAAATTTACAGAAAAGATATTAATGACAATAAAAAATGCACCTAATAAGCCTCCAATTAATTGCCATTTTGGAACAGTAAATAAATTAAAAAAATTACCCTTTCCAAAAAAGAAAGCTAAAAAGAACAACGCAAGCGCGCCTATCATGAAAGAAACGGTTGCGCTTTCTAATACGCCTACTTTCTTACTGAATAAGGCATTGATTTGACTTTGTATCGCAACTGCCGAACCGCCGATCAACGCTAAAAAAGAAATTATCAATTTCATCATCAACAGTTCCTCCAATGTGAATACCACGAAACATGTACTATTAATTTATAGAACTAGAATCAGTATCTATTTTAGATAGTAGATTTAATTTGATTTATATGATGAAGATCATGTTCCATTAAGCCTTTTAAGTACTCGTAAAACGTTAAAGTGGACTGGTTAATCTGTATTGGAATCAACCAGTCATCTTCAGGTAATTGCTTTAGCTGACTTAATAATTCTTGCCGTACATGAATACATCTTTCCAATGTATTTTCAAAAGGTTCTTTTCTGGCATGTAAAGAAGACTGGTCATTTAGCTTATCGATATTCGGAGCTTTCGGTAAGTCTTCGCCTGTAAATAAATATGGAATTCTTTGCTGTAACACAAATTCATCCCAAGGATAAAAGTGACCAACTATTTCTATAATGGACCACTTACCTTCCCCAATCGGCTTTCTTAATATATTTTCATTAATAGATTTTAAACTATGTATAAAAGTTATGAAGTTTTGATGATGCGCTACTATTTCTGCTTTTTCTTTCAGCAAATGTACCACCTCGATTTAATTATTCGTTACTATACACAGAAACACCTACAAAAATGGTTCACATTCCAGGATAAATCTATGGAACGCAAACCATTGCTTTTACATTAAAAGCTCTATTCCAACTTCACTCACATCGTTCCCTATTTTACCTATTGCGATTTATTTATCATTGCCTGATTTAAAGATAAACCGGTTATCGGGATTCCATATATGCAAGTTGTCAGCTACATATCCGCGCAGCCATAATACGCCATCAACTTTTCTAACATAAAATCCTTTTGGAAAACTTTCTTCATCACTTACTATTTCTGATGCAATGGTGACAGATCCAGAAGGTGCCTCATTTTTTAATGAAAGGTTCCCTGAATTCCCCTCACCCTGGTCTACATATTCCAGTCGTAAGTAAGGTCCTAGCTCTGGTGGGCATAACTGCAAGCCAAGTTCTTTCGCTTTTTTATAGATTTCAGGTAAAGTTGCGCCAAACTGAAAGCCAAGATCCCTAACTGATAGTTCAACTATTTCCACCCGATAACTTATCCCGGAGGTTGTAAACCGATTATCAAATAATAATTTTTCTCCATATAGGTTCAATGAAATAGAAGACTGCTGCAATTTTTGAAAAAGTTCTGCTTTCGATAGCCCTCCTACCTCAATCGTTTTTGTACTAACAGGACAATCAGGGTATATTCGCATTTCTATCCCTCCCCATCGTTTCGTTTATTTTTGTTGCAAAATCGTGCTACTAAACCTTTACTATTCATTTCTATTAAACTCAGTAAAACTCCTTCATCCTTTTAAAAACACTAGTGATTAATGACCAGCTTAAATTGGTAGGGTTCAGGGTATTCAAAGGTTGATAGGAGAGTGTAGATATATGATTACAGCAATTACAATTAAAATTATTGCAGGATTTATAGCCCTTATGGTTGTTATCCGCTTTATCGGAAAAAAAGAGCTTACTGAAGTCACCCCATTCGATTTTGTGTTTATCGTCATTCTCGGTGGAACGCTAGAAGAAGGAGTATACGATGAGAAAGTCAAGATTTGGGATGTCCTCTATACGATTGGACTATGGACTACGCTGTATCTTTTAACCGATTTTCTTGTCAGGAAATTTGAAAGACTGCGCCCGATTATTAAAGGTGAACCGTCTATTCTCGTTAATAATGGGCTGTTGGATATTAAAGCATTAGAGAAAAATAAAATGGAATCCGAACAGCTACGTTCCTTGTTACGAATGCAAGGGGTTTTTTCAATTAGTGAAGTAAAATATGTCCTTTTGGAGCCGGGTGGGCAAATTAGCTTATTGAAAAAGGATTCATCCGAGGAAGATACAGGTGGTGTGCTAACTCACTTGATTATCGATGAAGGGCAACTTGAAGAAAGAATTCTGGCACAAATCGGGAAAGATAAACAATGGATTATTCATCACTTAAAAGAGGAAGGTTACAAGGATATCAAGAAAATATATTATGCGGAATGGTCAGAGGAAAATGGATTCTATGTTCAGACTTATGATTAATCGTTAGCTGTTTAAAAGTGCCAACTGTAGCTGCAGATAGGAAAAGACGACATTAAAATATAACCCACAAAGGTTTTCCTCTGTGGGTTATTTCTAATTATTTTCTATATCGCGAATAATCCATTGTGCTGCTTCTTTTAAATTTGGAAATACTGCATCTGCTAATGGATCACTATAACCAATATAAACGGTTTTAGTCCCTGCTTTTTTACCCGCCTGAATATCTGTATCCGTATCACCGACCATATAGGAATGCTCAAGGTCTATTTTGTATTTTACACCTAAATCTAAAATCATTTTGCTATTTGGTTTTCTGCATTCACACCCAGCCTTTGGTTTATGCGGGCAATAGGCAACCTCATGAATCGTTGCCCCCTTTTTCTTCAGTTCAGCTACCATATAATCATGTACTTTCTGTAACTGCTTTTCCTTCATATAACCTAATCCGATTCCGCCTTGATTCGTTACGACAAACACATAATCAAAATAGTCATTTAAACTTTTAATGGCTTCTTCTGCACCAGGTAAAAAATAAAATTGTTTCGGTTCATTAACAAATTTCACTCGCTTAGTCAGCACTTCATTAATTACACCATCTCGATCTAAAAACACTGCTCTTTTCAATCCATCCACACCTTTATTTTTTAATCTTACTTTTAGTATGTTAAAAATTATCGGCTTTAAGCAGTATTGTTTCCGACTATATACTCGGATTCGAACCATTAATCTTTAATTGCCAACCATTCTGTTCCAGCTTTTTACTTTAAATTATTTTATAATCATTACCATCTATCAAAATTCGAAGTAGACTTTTAAATAAATTTTGTTGAGAAGATTTTTGCCAATCCACCTCATATTCAGCCATTAACCACATTACTTCATCTAGAAAGACGTGCTGTTTCGCCTTTTCCCAAAATCTTTTTTCTTCATCGGTAATGTCCATATATTCTTTGTATCCCAATAAAAACAATTCCCATTCATCTATTGTAAAAATCCTGTCCGGTGCTTCTTCATGTTCATTATGAAAAAGTAGTAATGCGAGTGCTAGATCAAATACTTTTGGAATCCAAGCAGCATTATCTGGATCAATTAAATATGGTTCGGGGATGAATACTAAGTTATTTGCTTTATAATCATGAGGCGTTGCAACATGTGGTAAATTTGCACAATAAAGCTCCTGTTGATTTGCAACACTTTCCATCAGCTTTGTTTTTATTGCTGAATCAATTTTTAATCCGGCTTTGTTTGCATGTTGGAAAATAGCCTCCATACTCCCTTCTACTTCTTCTTCGTTAAAATCATAGACATCGTATACAAGGAGGTCATAAAAATTTGAAACAGGTGAATAGCTGTGAATCTGTCCTAACATTTTACCAGCTTCATAAATTTCATTGTCTTTACCTGTGTATTTCTGACCTTTAATAAAAGGATAGACTACAAAATTTGTATCTTCGTATTTTTGCGGATTATCAACTTTCAACTTAACTGGAGTTACAACATTTATCCCCTTATCCTTTAGCATATTAGTATAAGACATTACACTTTCTGCTCTGCTTTGCGTACGTTTTACAACAACATCCTGATTACCATATTTCACTCGATATACTGGTGAATATGGGTAAATACTTGTGGGCTCTTCTTTCACTTCAAATCCAAATATATTTAAGATTTCGATTCCGCTCATCACTTTAACCACCTTATGTTTACTAAATTGTTATGTATTAGGGTTTTTACGAAGTTAGGGTTAAAAATTCTTCCGCATCTTTTACACAGATTTCCATTCCCTTTTCCCAGAAATCCTTAAATTTTCACCAGATCATTTATTTAGTTCTTTTTTCAATAAATCGATAGCCGTCATGACTTCTTCAATATTTTCAGTATCATTCATAAAGTTGCGGGCGTGAAGTAGCGTCGGTCTAACGGACTCGACTGAGCGGCCAAACTCATACATCCACTCGTATCTTGGAACCATCCAAGTATGGAAATGGTGAGTAGTATCTTCATTATAAAAGTAATATACGTACTCGATATTTAATACTTCTCTTTGAGCCTGTCTTATTCTAGTTAAAGTCTGAATATAATCTAATTTCTCTTCTTCAGTTAACTCATCAAAAGACTTGATATGTCTTTTAGAAGCTAATATGATTAATCCCTTGACTGGATAAGCTACATCTTGATGGGCGTGAAAATACTTCGTTTCAAATACAACTCCGCCATCAGGTTCTATCAAACCACTTGTTAACGCACAGCTTAAACATTCAACTTCAATTGTTTTTCCATTTGATAATGTTATTTTCTTTATACAATAACCCCTTTTCTGTTTCCTTGAGAAAAACACCTATTGTTAATTTGCATAATAGTTCACATGGAATTTTTTATATAAAAGTTAAAACTTAAATGAATTAAGACTTTTCATAAAAAACTATAGTAATCTTTTCATTTAATTTTTTGGTTTTACCAGTTTTTTTATAACCTAATTTTTCATAGAGGTGACAAAGTCCTTCTTCTTGTATAATGGTGTCCAACTCCCATGATCGTGCGTCATGATATTTTTTCTCTATTAATGCAAAGACTATTTGAGCTATTCCTTTTCCTTGATGTTCTGGCAAAATAAATATAGGGCTGACACGATAAGATTTATTACACATTTTAATAATTCTAATACCACCAATTGTATCTTCGGAATTTTTAATAAGATAATAATCTGAAAAAGGTTGATTAATCCGAGTAATGACTTTTTCTAAGGTTTCATTAGCTGGGTTTGTATCATAGTCCTGATACTTTTCTAATAAAGGCATAAATGCGTCCACTTGCATTTCATGAAGCTTAGCCGCGTCATCTATAGTTGCTTTACATAATGAGACTCCCATAAAATATACAACTCCTTTACAATACTTCAATATACATTTATATCCATATAAATAAATACTCTTCCAAAAGTTTTATTAGTACTCACCATTCATTCACAATTTATTTTAAACACATCAATCCTTTCATATTTTTCATCAGAAATAGTCTCAAGGTAGCTCCACCCTCTATTCCTATAATAGTCAGAAGCCCCTTCTGTTCTTAAATATAGCTCATTACATCCTAATTCGCTTGCTACGCTAATAGTCTTGTCTATTAACATTTTCCCTACCCCTTTACCACGATACTCTGGTTTTATATAAAGAGATGCAAGCCAGGGTTTATACATATTTCTAACTTTTAAATCATTTTCAACTATTGATACTGTACCGAAGCATTCACCATTTTCAAAAGCTACTAGAGTTATGGGAAATGAGTAATCCGTTGTATTAGAAAAATAATGAACAACATCTTTAAATTCCATTTCACTACCTGCTTTAACTACAAATTCTTTATAAACCATTTCAGAAACCTCATTGATAAATTGCTGTTGGTTTGCCAGTAAGTCTATTTTCAAATAAATCACCCTTCCTAAAGAATAATTCTAAAAAACTATCAACGAATTGCTTAAACAACCCGTGTGTTTACTCCCTTGAAAATCAACAACCTAAATTCTAACATTATTCCTTTTATATCCAAATAAAAATGCTGATACTATTTTCAGTACCCCTCTTTAATTAAGTGATTATTAAAATTCTAAATAAATCATTCCAAAGATTGATTTAACTCCAGAATAAATAACCTATAATACAAATCGAGGTGATATATATGATAGATTTAAAAGAACTAATGAAGGCAGACATTAAGTTCAAAAAGATTTGGGAAAGTTCTTGCAAAAATCATCGTATTCTATATTTCCAAATTAATAATGGAGATGAAGGAATTGAAGCACATTTTCATCCCTATGGGGAAGATCATGCATTAATTTTAGAAGGTGAATTGACTTATAATATTTCATTTGAAGAGCAAATAATTGCTGTGAAAAACAATCTTGTCTTTGGATGGTCAAATTATGTGCATGGATATTGTAATTTTAGTGAAAGACCACTACATATTCTGGTTTTTGCAACTCCAGAAAATAATTTATCTGTGTATGATCAACGAGAACAAAAATCAAAAAATTACTCGAATATAAGACTCCTTAAAAAGTTGCCTCCTAAAGAAAAAATTTTTTCCAATAGAATAATTTTTTCCTCAACACCACCTAAAGATTTTTCTAATTGTCTTGCAATTAACTTGAAATATCAAACCATTGACAGTTACCCTAATATAGTAAAAAGTAATGATAATTTATATATAACATTTAATTTAATTTCTTCTTATTCAAAAATCCTGTAAAGATAAAGCATGAAATAAACGCAACTGTTGTTACCACAATTCCCATAACTATTCCAATTGCTCTCATAAAAGTATCATCACCTGGATATGAAGGCTCAAGTGTTACCAACATATAAATCAACATAAGAGATAGAATCAAATAAAAACTACTCCCGACTGCTACCATCTTCAAACAATTTCTTCTCGTACCTTGCCAAGCTTGGTTAAGTATTACCCATAAAAAGATACTTGCAACTACAGCAAGTATCATTACAAGCAAATGTACATAAGGAATTAAAAAATAAGTCAATATATAAATAAGAAGAGCAGTTGAAAAAAATAGGATAGCATTCATAATAAATAGAAACATTCCAGCTAACCAATAATTTTGAAACCACACTGCATTTTTCAACTTTGATATTAGAAAATTGTCTTCTCCAAGTAAATTGAGTAATGGCCTTTTATTAAGTGTGACAAAGAATATGAGAATAAGACCGATGAATAAAAATAAAGTTAAGGACATATCTTCCCCCTAATTGTTAGTCTTTTGATTGTATTTTATTAAGTACAACATAATACAGCCTTTTCAAAATCCTTATCATTTATTAAAACTCTGCCATTATCATCTATTATAAAATCTATTTCTGCATTAATTAGCCTTTCTTTTACTGTATCAATAATTTCTGGGCCTTGGGATGATTCAATCCATATGCTGTAGCTTTTTTCTTGAGAACAGCCAACTAGCAAAGTGCTCATTACAGTGAAAAGAATTAGTGCTTTCTTCAAAATACCACCTCTTTTATGATAGTTTAACGATATTAATGGAAAAAAGTTCCTAAACTGGACAACAAAAAAAAAGCATCGTTCTCAAAAGAAACGATGCTTCATTTACTTATTAAGACTGTGAAATCTCGTTATTCAGTCAAATCTATTTTGAGCTCAACGTCCGTTGCTATCGGGTTGTCAATGTAGTTGATCCACAGTTTTGCTCTACCATTGTATGGCTCATAGTACTCTCTATAATTAAAGCCTTCATGGGCAGACGTAGAGAAACTGCTTCCTTCTGATTCAAGCTTTGTACCGTCCTCTTTCTCAGCAGGATATAAGTGCTGGCGGCCGTGGTCGTCTTTTATTGGTGCGTTTAAATATACATCGTTACCGACAACTTTAATATCCCAATCAATGAAGTCCGGTTTGTAAAGTACTTCCTTTGTTTTAAAGTCAACTTCGATATAATCTTCGCCCTTTGGAACAGCTTGAATTTCTCCGATGCGGACGATAAGTTCATCTGATTCAGAGAAGTAGTTGCTTTGTAAATAAAACGTGTACTTACCTTCTCGGAACGAACCACTTCCAACAAAACCATTGCGAATAAGTTCACGTTTACTACCGTTTTTAAGCTCCAGTGAGATGTCATCGAGTGCGACGATTTGCATCGTATTCGATGGATCTGGCTTTACTTCAATATGAATACGTAATGGTGTACGAATGATTTTATTAATTGATAGCCGTTGACCTTGTGCTGTGATGCTCGTATTCGACTCTACTACTTTGGCTTTAGCTATCGGTTTTTTTAGTGAGAATGGAATCGAAATCGTTTGTTTATCTCCATCCCGCATTTCAAATTCAACACGGAAATTAGGGTTTGTCGTATCAAGTGGTTGGTCAAGCGTCATTTCAAGAAGATGATTGCTGTGCACAACCGGCTCGTCTAGACCGTCCATCGTCCCATAAGCAACGTTGTTTTCAAGAAGTTGATTGCCTTGGTAAATGTTCACGGAATAGTTATGATGATCGCTTTTTTCCGTCGGGTAATCAAAATCATACATGAGCATAATACCGTATTCATCGATGATTGCGCCTTGAAGTGTAATAGTAACGTCCTTGTCTTGCACAAGTATGCCCAGCTCCTCGTAATAATCATTGGTGATGGCATCTTTTATCCCCTCATTTTCCTGCACGAGCTCGACGATAACACTTAGTCCAGGGATTTTAGCGGCATAGCTAGCAATCGTCGGTGAAACACGGACTGTTAGCAAAAAACTTAGGAAGATGATGGCTACTGCAGTGATTCCCTGCCACTGCTTCTTTCGACGGCGTTCTTTTTTTAGTTTTGTAAATGCATCCATACGTCCTTGGCGTAGCTTATCTTTTGGAATGTCAATCATAACCAATCCTCCTTTTGTCCAGCAGCTTTACGCAACTTTTTTAAAATGGCGTGCAGCCTTGACTTGACGGTACCTTCTGGAATGTTTTGCAGTTCAGCAATTTCATTGTTTTTCAGCTGTTGGAAATATTTTGCGTAAACTAACTGTTGTTCTGTGAGCGTAAGTAAATTAAGTAGCCGACTTATGTCCGAATAAATCGGTGCTTCACTGAGGCTGATCTCTTTAATTTCTACAGTTTGGATCCGTTTTTTGAGCATATCGTGACAACAGTTGATAAGAACACGTACAAGCCAAGTACGTGCAAATTCAGGCTGTTTAATGGTGTGCATTTTTCTCAGTGCCTTATAGGTCATTTCTTGCATGGCATCGAGTGCATCCTGTTCATTTTTCAAATATGTATAAGCAATCGGGTAAAGAACATCCTCGTCTTGTTCAATCAGTTCCAGGATTGCTAGTTGGTCGCCAGCGGTAGCTTTTTCGAGTAAGTTTTCCAAAGTGTGCCACCTCCTTATTTATTAGACTGTAAAAAATTAGATTTCGTTCGAACCGAATAAAAATTTTTTTTAGACATTTGTTGGAATGACTAGGTTAAATTTTAACGTTAATAATTAACAAGTACTTGTATAGAGAGAGGGAAACAGTGGGTTTACATTTCTGCAGTAGGCACATACCCTTTTTCAAAAGCATAAAATACGTAGAAAGGGTTGATGACAATGCCACCATGGCAACATAAGATTAGTTACTTAATAGGACAACCAATTGGTATATCCTTAGTAAATGGTCAAGGGACATCTGGAGTACTTTGCGGTGTATCAAATGGAAAGTTACTTGTTGTTGAATACCTGTATCAAACACAGTTCGCAATGAAACAGTATGATTTTTCAATGATTGCAGATATATCTGGGTTTCCACCTTGTAGTCAACAACGGCTATATTAAAATCAATGGTTAAAAAATTACAGCTCAATCTGGACTGTTTTTTCTCTAATCTCTTAATTTCCTGAGGAACTCTTC
The DNA here is from genome assembly GCF_040273735.1 of Solibacillus sp. NCBI lineage: Bacteria > Bacillati > Bacillota > Bacilli > Caryophanales > Caryophanaceae > Solibacillus > Solibacillus sp. The sequence continues at coordinate 10,210 of NZ_JBELZM010000033.1, forward strand.
AACTTAAAACCAAACATATTTTCCTCAACGATAATACTTTTCTTAGTACTTTTAATGATAATGTCGAAATTTTTACTGTATGGATGCATAAACATTTGGTACTGTATACGTCGTTCATTGTGAGATTGCATTAAATAATTGGTATCCATTCCTCTTTCCTCTATATCCCTATCCAATCTTCTCTCTAGTTCCAAATCGTCATTAGTATAAAAATAAACTAGGAGATCAAATAGTTCAGGCTTTGCAAAAGCAACACTCATCCCGTCTACAATGGTTAATTTGTTTTGTGAAGAGAGAATTTCACTTTTCAAATAATTGTCTCAATGGTGAGTATATCCATTCCTGCTTTTAACATCTGTACATCTCTTTCCAGAGAGGGGATATGATGTGCTGATGGATGGCATGCCGTCATTTTAAAACGATGTAATTTCCCTTCATGTATATAGTCAATCATTGCGTTTTTTCGTATTGATGAACTGACTATGTATGGATCCGTATTAAGATAGTTTACATCATTCTCTAAACCATCCATTAACATATGTGCAAAAGTCGTCTTTCCGGCAGCTCCATGGCCAGAAATCCCAATAATCAGCTTCTTATCAGCATTACGAATCCAACTTATAATTTCTTGAATTAATGTTTTCATTATTCATCCTCATTTCTAAAATCCCTTGCCTTATTAACCAAAAATCCCCTAAAAACTACGTAGACAATGTTCCAACAAAAATGCATAATGTTATTTTAACAGTGTTTACGCTTTTTTAATGTGCTTCCAAACTTTTATTTGGAAATATTTTTCCTACTTAAGGTTTAACTTTTAGCTTTAATGTGTATTTACATAATATATGTATTATGTAAATTATTGTATCTGATTTATATATTAAAAATGAGGAGAGATTTCTAATGCCTAATATTTTAAAAAAAGTAAAAACTCAAAAAAACGTTGAAACACTTAGAACTGCAATGATAAAGTCTGGTACAGAAAATGGTCTAAATCATCCTACTACTATAAAATTAAGTCAGAATTTAGATAGGCT
>NZ_JBELZM010000034.1:0-8244 GCF_040273735.1 Solibacillus sp.
TATTCTGAACCATCTTCTAATTCCGTTTCAGTACGTATAAGCCAAGTGTTCCCTATGCCAAACTCAATAAATTTCATATCTTATGCCCCCTTGATATATGAGGAAAATTTACTTTTAATTATAATCTATAAAAACCACTTAAGAATGCTAAGGAGAATCCATAAAATGGATTCTTCTTATTAATTGTATAATAAATGCTAAAAAGTTATCATAAATTATTTAAATTATATCTAAAGAACTAAGAAAAAATACCGAAAAAATCATTGGATGTCAAAAAGAGAGAAGGTTTCATATTAAATGTTTAAATCAATCAAAACAAAAATTATTGTCACGGTTATGGTTTTTTTCCTCCTTGGCATCACCATCATGACGGCAATCAGCAGTACAAAAGTAAAGAATAGAACCGAAGAGAATGTCATTAATTCGAGCGGTGCGGTCATTAATGAAATGGGGTTTGCTATTGAGAACTATCTTGGACAATACGAGAATGGTCTAGCGCAATTGTCGACTTCTAGTTCAATTACAAATTTTACCGCCGAAGATAGTGTAGAAGCAGGATCGTTACTTAAAATACTTAATCAAGAACTTTCTAGTTTCTTAGAGCTATATAGCGACACACTATCAGTTTATTATTCAAATCCGGATCATCATATCAATATGCCCTATTCAGATCTTGGCCCCGATTATGATCCAACTACACGTGAATGGTACACAAAAGCTGCTGCACAACCTGGTAAAGTTCAGTGGTCAACACCCTATATCGACAAAGCAACAGGTGACTTTGTAATCACCGCTTCGATAGCTATAAATGCGAACGGTAAACTCCTCGGTGTGGTTGGACTGGACTTGCAACTCGCAGCCTTGACAGAGAAAATTTCAAAAAGTGAAGTTGGCTATAATGGCTACCCTGTCATATTTGATACGGAAGGAACAGCAATTGTCCATCCGACATTGCATGGAGAAAATCTCATGAACTTGCCTTTTATTGCAGAGATGTATAAAGAGGGTAATGAACAAGGGTTGATTCACTACGATTATGAGGGTGTCTCAAAAGCTAATATATACTCCACTATTCCAAAATTTGGTTGGAAGATTGGCGCGATTTATGATGAAAAAAATATTAACGCATTGGCAATTGATTTACGCAACTCGATGCTTATAGTTGCAATTGTCACCCTACTTGTCATCTTTACTGCATTGTACTTAATCATTAGTCGAACAATTAAACCGATTGGCACATTAAAGACACTCATGGATTCCGTTGCGCAGGGTGACTTAACCGCTCATTCCGACATTAAGACAACAGATGAAATTGGTGAGCTTGGAAATAACTTCAACAAGATGACCGACAGTATGAAAGACATTATTACTATCATCACTAGCTCTGCATCGAACGTGCGGGCAAGTTCTGAAAGTTTGAGTGCAGTAGTAGAGGAAACAAGTGCATCAAGTGAAGAAGTCGCATATGCTGTGAATGAAATCTCACATGGTGCATCAAAGTCTGCAGAAGATGCTGAAATTGTTGCGGAACGTGCTGACCTCCTGGGCCAACAAATTAACGAAATTACAACAAAAGCTGCTGTCATGTCTGACATTGCAATCAAAGCCGGCGAATTGAATACCAATGGACAAGGTCAAATGCAACAGCTGAAGCTGTCATTTGATGATTGGGAAACTAATTTACAATCCATGTCAGAGGTAATTCTCACGCTTGAAACCAAAGTAAAAGCAATAGGTGGCGTCATGGAAACCATCACCGAAATTTCAGCACAAACGAATCTTCTTGCTCTAAATGCTAGCATAGAGGCAGCACGTGCCGGGGAACACGGCAAAGGATTTGCCGTAGTTGCGGGTGAAGTACGAAAGCTCGCAGAACAATCGGCACGCTCTACAGAAGAAGTAAAAGCAACTGTTCAAGAGCTACAAGCGGAATCTCGTCTTGTCACCGAGCAAATGAATGAAACACGTGAAAATTTCCAGCGTCAAGGTTCCATCGTCAACGACACCGAAATCACTTTCGGAAAAATCTCCACATTGATGGCAGATATGCAAGATTCCATTGATACGGTGTACAACGAAATTCAAAAAGTTGCGACACATAAAGATGACGTCACCGAAACAATTCAAACTATGGCAGCAACTTCCCAAGAAACAGCAGCAGCTTGTGAAGAAGTAAGTGCTTCAACAGAAGAACAAACTCGTAGTATTCAGTTTGTATCGGATGCCGCCGAAACCTTGACCAAGTTGAGTGAGGAATTAAGTCAAGCGATTAATCGGTTTAAAATTTAATACCACCCTTCGTAAATGTTTAAAAACTTACATTACAGAAAAAAACGAAATTTAGCTCTTTGGTAGTTAAATATTACCTTTGTTCTTTTGGTAGACACCTATTCTATGTGGCAGTGATTTCTTATTAATCTCACTATTTCAAAGAATGAGGTGTCTTCTTTTAATAATTAAACTGTCAATGGATTCAATTAACGGGCACTTTTCTTGAACAAGAAAAATGCTTTATTCAATTATATAAATTTAATTATCTTGAACTTGACAGAGAAATAACTAAGTATTAATATTTTTATATATTATAAATAGAGTTTTATCCTTAGTTTGGTAGTCAATATTTTGGACATTGATTATCCATCCAAAAAGGAATTAGAATAATAATTTAAATAATAGGTAGACATTTTAAAAAACCTAGATTAGGTTAGTTAAAAGTAAACCGACAATTTTAAAAGAAATGGTTTGATATTTGAAACCATTATTTTTGGATTGTCGGTTTTTTTATTTTTTAGAAATGAAAGCTTTGGACTTGTTAGAAATGGTGCAGAGAAATAATATTTATATGTGCCATATGGGAGAAACTAGAGGTGACACAGACTATAAAATAAAATTATAACGATTAATTGTGGAATGGATGGGATGGAAGTCATGTTGGATAAAACAAAAGGTGCTCTTGAAGCCGAAATCAGTAAAGTGTTAACGAATTGGGAGAAAAGTTATCTAGGGCGCGGTTCCGTATCGGTTAAATCAGATATCTTGCGAGATATGGTAGTTGTTGTGTTAGGAGGGGTCTTAACACCTGCTGAATATGCAGTATGCCAAAATAAAGAGGGCCTATTATCAGTCAAAAAAATGCGAAATAGCTTGGTGGAATCGGGTGTAGAAGAAATAAAAGAAGCAATACTCACGATAACAGGTATAGAAGTAGTAAGTTTTTATAGTGATTTGAGTACAATAACTGGGGAACGCATTATGGTCTTTAAGCTTTCAGAGGATTTGCAAAGTAAATTATGATGTAACATTTGAATGTAGTCATTTCTCTAAAATCGTTTCAATGGAAAGAAAAGATTTATATCCCTCATTATAATAGCGAATAAAGGAGGATAAATTGTATGGATAAGAGTAAGACATCAGTACCTCACTTAGATACAAAACTAAAAAACCATATTGAAATTTACGATAATGAAATCCATCTAAATATAAAGGAAACGATAGCTAAAAATAAGGAAATAATAGAGAAAAATCGCGAAATTCTTTCCCTTAAATTTGCTGGTGATTTAAAAAAAGTAACAGAATGAGTTTTCTTTCTTACTCAACAATCTGGCGCCTTCCTTGAATAAGGAAGGGGCCCTTTTCAGTTAAAGGGCAATATTGTACAATAGCAACATATTTGAATGATTACAAAAACTCGCTATTTGTACATTTTGATGAAGCAATAAACAGATCCCTTGTTATAATTTGCTGATATGATTAAGGAGGGGATAGAAATGGGCATCAAATTAGAAACGGATAATTTTTGATCTACCCTTTTTTTTATTTTATATGATGTTTATTTATTTTATTCGTATAGGAATATCCTCCTAAATATACCTTGGTTTAAGTTTATCTAAATTAAAAATCTTGAGGTATTTTCAAAAACGTAATTTCTTCACTATCCACCCAATGGTATATTTCTATTTTGAGGGTAGTGCCTAGGTTCCCGTCAAATTGATTCTTAGTGTAAACATGCTCAATACGTATAAGCTTTCCGTTCGGTTTATAATATGGAGTTATATCTTGTTTCTGCCAACCTCTTTCTGAAAGTCGGTAAAATATATCCTCGTCTAAACAGTTAATATCCTTACATATATACCAATCAAAATTATTTTCAGTAGCAATTTTCATAAATCCGCTCTCAGAATTCTCTTCCTCTAAAAGACTAATAACCGCTTTTGAAGTGAGTGACTCGAATGGTGGAGATGGATAATGCCAGTAATTACTGAAAAAAATCCAAATAAATATTAATAAAGCAATAGCTAAAAGAAATGCTTTTCTGTCTTCAATTATTTTTAATTTCTTTTGCAATAGTGCATCCTCCTGTTCTATGTCATACCATTTTGATAAGAAATATGCTATTTAAGTTATTATGCAAAAAAGCTCGCGAGTATAAACACAGCTACTTTAATTGTCTATGCTGTCTGCATAAAAAAATGTATAAACAGAGTTACAAAAAAAAGACAAACACTGCTACATCAACGTTTGTCTTTTAATGGGCGATTCCAGTCTTTGATATGGGAACATTCTTCGGTATAAGGTTTTATAACAAGTTAAACTGGCAAGCCCCAAATTATATCAACTGCTAAAAAACTTAAAATAATGCCAATTCCAAAATCTTAAGTTGAGTTTAAAGAGAATATTTGTTCTAATATTAAAAACAGCATTAAGAAGGTGGAGATTTTGAAAAGAAAAGAGTTAGAACACTTTTTATTAGGTAGTTATACAATTGGTTTTATCATGGGAAGTTGGTTATATGTAATTAACCCCACATTAAATTTGAGCTTTTCCTTTGAAAATATTTTCTGCATTATAGTGGTTTTACCAATATTATATTGGGTGTATAGATATTCAGGAATGGTTTTTAATGATCAAACCATTAAAATGAAATTGATATATTCTTTAGTTTTAATTTTAGGGTTAGGTTTTGGAATATTCTTTTCAGAATTGCTTTTAAGTTAAAAATTTATCTTTAATCTTAGGAAAGCAAAGTATAAATCAATTAAACCAATTGAGCCTTGTTCAGTATATATTGTGTAATAACAAAGGCTCTTAAGTATTCATGTAGAATAGTATTGTAAAGAAGTACACTTAAACTGACAAAATTGTATAGAAGAAGGATAGGTAAATATTGAACTGGATTAAACTTTCACTATATTTTATAGCTGCATTACTTTTCCTCATAGTTTTATTAACAAACATTCGGCTAGGTAAAATAATAATGACAGAACAAAATGAAGAAATGATTAGAAATAAAATGAAAAATTGCATAAGTATAATGATTGTGGTAATTATAATTGCAATAATTCTTTATTCAATTGCTGTGTTCTTATAAATATATTAACCTAATATAAAATGTGAGTATTTACCTTATTAACTAACAAGGTGTTTTAGTTTAATAATGGTTTTCAACAATCGGCGCTTTTCTTAAATAAGAAAAGTGCTTTATTCAATTATAGGGACATATTGTTGAATAACTTAGTAAGAGAGAACGGTTAATAAGAAATATTATAAAGGATAGGAACAAGGTTTACCGTTTTTTATCATCCTTAGCACGAATCGTTAATTTAACAACATTCGCACTTTTCTGCTGTATTCCCAAACTTTTATTTGTGAACGTTTTTGTATGGTTATATAGCACAATTTTTCTATTTATTTATATTTTTGATAATAAAATATGTGCATACTGCCATTACACTTGCTAAATACAAGAATGAAAACCCTATAAAGCCTAAATAAGAACTTCCGATTTCAGGTGAACCAGAACTAAAAATATTAGAGAGAAATATACATGAAATAAGTCCTATTAGCAATGTTCCAATACCTATACCTAATGGTTTCAAAATATCCACCTCTCTTAAAATTTATTTCTCCATAAGCCTTTTAAATATGGTTACCAAGCTTTAATTTAGGAACGTTATTTCGTTTCAACTAAATTAGTAACTAAAATTTATTTTCTAAATTCATTATTTTTCTCCGTATTTTCCATCCCTAATTGCTTTTTTAAATCGACCATCTTCTTCAATAGCTATTGCTTCCTCTGTGCTTATTCCTCGAATAGCGTAATACTTTGTGCCTTTTTCATACGTATTTGAGAAGTTTCTGGAGTAAGTTCCCTCCATATCTGAATACTTTGTAACTTCACCGATTTTTTCATCTACGTTTTCAACATATTCATCACTTAATTGATAAATATAGCCATCCCAAACAACAAACTGAAAAGCCCAATCTGCTGATGAATTATTAAAAGGAATAGAGTTGGAGCAACCTGATAAAAGAACAATACCTATTACAAAATAGAAAAAATTATAGTTTAGTCTCAAAAATAACCACTCCTTAACTACACTACCATTTTAATTAAATAATAACATTCAAAAAGCGACGTTTGGTAACATTAATTTTATTCCAACTCGTTTCTTAAAATTGTATTTAGGAACATATTTATGCTTAAGATTGTAACTGGGTGAATCTGTTGCCCACCTATGCAACAATCGGGCGCGATTCTTTAATAAGAGGGTCGCGTTTTCCGTTATAGGGCCATATTATTGAATCACACTTTTAAGTCTATCAAAATAACTCATTCAAACAGCATCTATATAAAATAACCCTTAAATGGTAATATTATGACATACATTATTTAGGGGGCTTTACAATGAGATTAAATAAGATTTTAAGTATTATATCTATTTTATTCTTACTAAATCTAAGCGCATGTTCAAAAGAAGAAGTTAAATATGATGGAGAACCTTTAAAAATCGCTGTAATTGGTGATATTCCTGAACTAAATAATAAAAAAATTAGTTTTGAAAAAATTTCATTAGATGAACTTAGCGAAGATACAGTACAGATTTCAACAAATTTTGATGCAGTTATGATAACACCATTGATGTTTGAAGAAGCTTCTAATGATCGATTTGTTGAAGTTTATAATAACTCTAAAATCCCCTATATCTTTTTTGATTCCGAAAAAAGGAATCTTCCATTTACAAAAGTAGGATATACATACGAAACAGCGAGATGGGAATCACTAGAAAATGGTTCACATACGACAATTTATTTATCCGATAAAGATGCCAATAGAGAAGATGTTTGGTATTTCTATTTAAATGATGAAAAAGAGTTAGATGTTCTTTATAAAGAGATTTTTGAAAAGGTTAAAATGTTATAAACCTATTCAGAAAAACGATCCACAATTCCGGGCGCAGTTCTTGAAGATGAATTGTACGTTATCTAACGTGGCAGGTTGGTATAATAATAGCAATATTTGTGAAGAAACTTAGAAATGAGTTGGATTCAATGGAGAATGTTAAATGGATAAATGGTAGCCATAAAGAGGATAACCATATTTTTGATTCGGAGTTTGAAGCGGAAGAATGGGCGGATGCATTATATCCAGATTTTGTTGCCTATTTAAATGAAATAAATAATGTAGGATATGCAACGCCTGACGAAAAGGTAATTAAATATTTAGCATCTCTTTTTCCTCAATGGGCTAATTATATCAATTTGCAAATCGGTTTCTGTACAGGAAAAAAAGAAATAAATGGTCAAATCATCTATAAAATATGGACAGTGAAATTATAATTATTTTTGCACTAACGAGGGATTTAGTAGAATAACGATATTCCACAATCGGGCGCTTTCCGGTAGTGACCCCTTAAAGTTAGAGTTTTTATTATGCAGCTAATTGGCTGGCATGTTTTCGGTAATTTACCGGACTCATGCCGGCCAGTTTTTGTTTAATACGAACATTATTATAATAATGGATATACTCATTTATTTTCTTCTGTAATGCTTCATAAGAGATGATTTGTTCTCCATAATACATTTCCTGTTTTAGTAAGCTAAAGAAGTTCTCCATGGCCGCATTGTCTGCACATGTTGCTTTCCGAGACATGCTTTGAAAAATCCTGTTCTGCCTTAATGTTCTCACCCATGTATTATGTTGATAATGCCATCCTTGATCGGAATGAATTGTTGTCCTATATACTGCACGCTTTTGAATAATTGGAAGTGCTTGTCTAAGTGAATCTAACACAAAATCTAGGCTCGGCCGTTTTGACATACTAAACCCAATAATCTCACCATTATATAAATCCATGATCGGACTTAAATATAATTTTTCATCATCTGTACATTTAAATTCAGTTACATCAGTCGCCAATTTTTGAAGGGCATATGACGTTCTGAATCTACGATTCAAAAGGTTTT
>NZ_JBELZM010000035.1:0-6882 GCF_040273735.1 Solibacillus sp.
GGAGTTTTATTAGAACAAATAAAAATATATTAGAATAATTCAATTTATATTAGAAAATATTGCCCACTTCAATTCGTGCTAACCGTAAATAAATATTTCTGTTAAAATAAATTTACAGTAAATTCTAACAATTCAGGGGGCAGAGTATGGAGGAGATTCAAGAGAAGAATTTAGATTGTGATACAATCACGAAATTGGAACAAGTAGTGGTGACAATTTTAGGGGAGGATAAGGCAACTTTTACTCTTCGGGACCGGAATTCAGGGGAGATTCTTTATACATACCGAGGGGGTCATTTAATGCGCCCGGCGTCCAATATGAAAATCCTGACGGGTGCGGCTGCACTTGCGGAGCTTGGACTGGAATACCGATTTAAAACAGAAATTTATATCGATGGAAATGTTGAAGACCACACGTTAAATGGGGATATTTACGTGAAGGGTTACGGTGACCCGACAATAAATGAAGCGACACTTAAGCATTTTGCGAAAATTTTGCGGGAATACGGCATTCATCATGTGAAAGGTAAGCTAATCGGGGATGATACATATTTCTCGGGTGAAACATTACCTCCGGGAGTTGATGATGAAGGGGAAACCCATTATTACGGGGCGCGTATTTCGCCCATTACGATGTCACCGAATGATGATTTCGATGCGAGCACAATTATCGTGGAGGCAACTGCAGGGAATTTTGGGGAAAAGCCGAGTTTTACTGTCATCCCGCATTTATGTGGTCTGCAAATTTCCAATGAAGCAAAAACAGTGGACAAAAATACTGAAAATACATTGGAAATCCGCCGCATAAATAATACAAGTCAAATCGTGATAACAGGAGAAATACCAGAAGGAGAAAAAGCAAAAGTTTGGGTGTCTCACCAGGAACCTACGAAAAACACGCTGCTGTTTTTCAGAGAACTATGTAAAGGTTCAGGCATCCGTTTCGAACAGGAAGAGGGCATTGATATCGGCACAACGCCAAAGCATGCCAAGCTAATCCACACGCACGAGTCTCGTTCTATCGCTGAGATGTTTTCAATTTTTATGAAATTAAGTAATAACAGCATCGCCGATATTTTCCTGAAAACGATGGGAAAACAAAAGCATGGAATAGGCGATTATGAGCATGGCCTAAAAGTAGTGCGCGCTTATTTGGAAAAGCAGCAAATTGATTTTGCGACATGGCAATTCGCTGATGGTTCGGGCCTGTCACATCATAACCGTCTGCACTCAAATGGTATATCCGAGCTACTGTATGTGCTGCAAAAAGAACCGTATTTCCAGAACTTTTACGAATCATTGCCAGTTGGAGGGAATATAAACAGACTAGTTGGCGGAACGTTAAAAGACCGTTTTTTAGAGCCGGAGCTGCAACAGCGAATATTCGCTAAAACAGGCTATATTCATGAAGTGAATACTTTATCCGGCTATTTAACGGGAAAAAGCGGGAGAGATTATATTTTCTCGATTATGCTTGAAGGTCGGGAAGAGGGAATACCGTTTTTGGATGAAGGGTTGAAGGCGATTATTGAGGTAGTATAAAAAACAACTCAAAAACAGTCTCAACTATTAGCTGTTGTCTAATAGTTGGAGACTGTTTATTAAGGAATTAAATATACTGATAAAATAATCCGTCACGTGTATCAAACCAAATTAGTATCCCGTGTTTTTTACTAGGAGTCGTTGCCTGCAAAGCCCATTCAGGGAACTGCTTGTACAATTGAATTTGATCCCCTGTTGCCAGAGCGATAAATGATACGTAATGATCTTTCGTCATTGGATGGTCTGCAGAAATGGACCATTGCATATCGATTTCTTCTACATTTAGTTTTTGATCGTCCGTAGCTTTTACAGCTGCTAACGGCTCCAGCTTTCGTCCGCAGCACGAAACGGTAAAATTCCCAGTGGATAAACCGATATTCGAACAGCCTGGACATACATAATAGCTTGAATTTTTCATATTGCCTCCTACCAAATCGTTTTGATTTATTTCACCTGTCAGTAAATTTTCTATAGGAATATCGAAGAGGGCAGCGAGCTGAGGAAGAAGTGTAATGTCAGGACATCCGATCCCTCTTTCCCATTTTGAAATGGTGCGGTCCGATAAAAACAGAGCATCTGCTACTTGCTTTTGCGTCATCCCTTTTCCCTTACGCAATGTATAAATTAATTGGCCAATTTTTTCATTATCCATTCGTTTCCCTCCTACTGTTTTAGCATAAAAGGATTGAGGCCGATTCGCAACAAACGGAGCGTAGAGTTGGAATGTATAAAACGCTATTTTGATAATCTGCTTCCCAACAACTGGGGAACTCCAAAAGGGTTTCTTATTTTTGTTGTAGTAGTAATTAGAGAAACAATACAAAGGGGCTTGAACAAATGAAAATTAGCAAAAGCAACAGGTTCGGAACAAATCGGACTCCATACAGCTTCGTTCATGACAAAAGCATCCGACCTTTATGAAAGTATGGGCTTTCAACGTGTTCCGGAACGGGACTTGGAACCAATGAATGACGGAATCATTGTCAAAGGCTATCAGCTCAACCTTTCTAGATAAGGTAACGATCTTCTATGTACAACATAAAGCACAAAAACATCCACTTTTCTCCCCCCACAGGAAAATGGATGTTTTTTCAAATTGTACCGCTGACTTTTTCAACTTACTAATCACTGCTTTTCCAATACCTTTCGTTCAATCAGTTCAACGCCTTTATACATAATCGTTGCCAATACAATAATAATGAGAAGCGCCAGGAATACCAGCGTAAAGTTAAACACTTGGAACCCGGAAATAATCAGGTAACCGAGACCGCTTGATGATACTAAAAACTCCCCGACAATAACCCCAACCCATGACAATCCGACGTTTACTTTTAAAGTAGAAATAATCGTCGGGGTAGAGGCAGGAAGAATAACATGACGGAATGTTTCATATTTGGATGCCCGGAAAAGCTGCATGACTTTAATATAGTTTTCGTTAACTTGCTGAAAAGCGGAAAAAATAACAATGGTCGATATTATAACTGAAATGAGCACACCCATTACGAGTACTGCAAGCATATTCGGTCCGAAAACTACGAGAATCATCGGTCCGATTGCTACTTTAGGCATTGCATTCAGTACGACAAGATAGGGATCCATTACATTGGCAAAAGTTTTGGACGACCATAGCGAAATCGCGAGCAATGTTCCGAGAAGGGTCCCTAATATAAAGCCGACAACGGTTTCGAACAATGTAATCGCAATATGCGGGAATAAGGTGCCGTCCGTTATTTTTGTAATAAATAGGCTTCCTACCGCACGAGGGCTACTGAAAATCAGCGGATCCAGTATGCGGAAATGTGTCGAAATCTCCCAAAATAATAGAAGGCCAACAAGGATCATTATTTGGAAAGAGAAAATCTTACGTTTTTCACGACGCCGCTTCTCATTATATTGCTGCTGCAACTGTTCAATATTCATCCGAATCAAGCTCCTTCCATATTTCCTGGAATAGTACTTGGAAAGCAGGGGCATTTCTTGCTTCGAATGGTGCCAGTTCACGAATTTCCTCCGGGATGATGAAGCTTTTTGCAATAGTCCCAGGACGAGGGCTAAAGATGAATACTTTATCACTCATCGCGATGGCTTCGCTAATATCATGCGTCACCAAAATGGTTGTCGTTGAAAATTGCTTCAATGTATCTGATACAAAGTTTTCAAGTGATAATTTCGATCGGAAATCGAGCGCAGAAAACGGTTCATCAAGCAAAAGTAATGTTGGTTTCACGGCAAGTGTTCGGGCAAGGGCAATACGTTGGCGCATCCCCCCCGAAAGTTGCGGCGGGTAAAGCTTTTTTGTATGTGCCAATTCGAATTGTTCGAGCAATTCATTAACAATCGAGCGATCTTCTTCTTTTTTTAACAGTTTCAAACCGAGTGCGACATTGTCTTCGATTGTTTTCCATGGAAACAAAAAATCCTGCTGAAGCATATAGCCGATTTCAACATCCGATTCAGCAAAATTAATCGAACCGGTTGTTGGTTTCAATAAGCCTGCCAGTAAAGAGAGCAGTGTGGATTTCCCACAGCCGCTCGGACCTAAAAAGGAGACAAATTCTCCTGAATTAACTGTAAAATTTACATCTTCAAGAGCTGTTGCGACTTGCTGTTCTTTAAAGAAATGGTGGGTAACATTTTTTACTTCCAAATAAGTCATTTACTTCACAACCGCATCTGCAAATGACCGGTTTACTAAATCTTTGTAAGCTGGCTCAAACTCCAGGACGCCTGCTTCGGTCATTACATCAAGTAGATTTTGGAATTCACCTTCATCGATAATCGGATCTTTTGCATAAGATTCCTGATTACGGTAACGCGTCACAACCTGCTCAATAATCTTCTGGTCTGTATCTTCAAAGTAAGGGGCAATCGCTTTTGCCACATCAGCACTTGATGCTTCGTACACCCACTTTTGTGCTTTATAAAGTGCTTTTGTAAAGCTATCCACCATTTCTTTTTCAGAGAATGTACTTTCTTTCGTCATAAATACCGTATATGGAATGGCACCAAGCTCTTCGCCGAATGAAGCGACGATTTTTCCGATGCCTTGCTGTTCAAAAATACTTGCAGTCGGTTCGAAAAGTTGTACATAATCACCCGTACCTGAAGCAAAGGCGTTCGCAATATTGGCAAAATCAATATTTTGAATCAATGTTAAATCATTTTGTGGGTCGATCCCTTGTTTTTTCAGTACAAATTCGCCGGCCATTTGCGGCATTCCTCCAACACGCTGACCTAAAAATGTGCTGCCTTTTAAAGCATCCCAGCTAAAGTCGATATTCTGATCACGCGCGACTAAAAATGTTCCGTCTGTTTGCGTAAGCTGTGCAAAGTTAATGACTTTATCGTTCGGATTTTGCCCTGATACATAAACCGAAGTTTCAGCTCCAATTAAGGCAATATCAATGCCGTCCGATAAAAGCGCGGTCATCGTTTTGTCTCCTCCAGGGATAGTTGACAGTTGAATCGATAAACCTTCATCTTCAAAAAAGCCTTCTTCAATCGCTGCATAAAGAGGAGCGTAGAAAATAGAACGGGTTACTTCGCCTACTTTTATTTCCTGCAAATCCTTCTGTCCACAGCCGACCAACAACAATAAAAGCCCAACGAAAAGGGCGATTCTAAGCCATTTCATTTGGTCATCCTTTTCTCTAATAGTGTTGTTGTATCGTATGCAGTAAATGGGTGAGAGGTGTTACTTCCATATTTCCATTTCACCAGGCAAGGCGGTCATGGTACGATAAAGATAACTATTTAGTAAGGTGGAGAATTTTATGGATTTAAATCAACTGAAAGGACAGCTTGCAAAACCGCAGCCTCTGTTTTTAGGGGAAGACACTGCTTTTCGGTCGGCAGTGCTCATCCCGCTTGTAAAGAAACAGGGCGAGTGGCATATTTTATTTGAGGTGCGAGCGTTAACGATGCGCAAACAACCTGGCGATATTAGCTTTCCGGGCGGGAAAATTGATGAGACAGATGAATCGCCGCTTGCTGCAGCGCTTCGGGAAACGCATGAAGAGCTCGGAATTGACCAACAGTCGATTGAACTAATAGGCCATCTCAGTCCATTTGTTATATCACCGGCTTTTATTGTCTATCCGTTCATCGGAATCATTGAGCAGTCGGAACTGAACACATTTAATAAGGATGAAGTCGAAGAGCTGTTTACGGTTCCTTTAAACTGGTTGCTGACGCATGAACCGTATGTGCATTATGTTCCGGTTGAGCCGAAGCCTCCGATTGATTTCCCGTATGATAAAATTGCGAACGGTGAAAATTACGAGTGGCGCTCAAGCCGGATGGAAGAATGGTTTTATGAATACGGAAAGTACACAATATGGGGTTTAACCGCACGCTTATTAAAGCACCTTATTGAAAAATTAAAATAAAAAATCAGGTGTCTTCCTAAAGCCGGGGAGACGCCTTTTTCCTTTGCTTGCCTTAGACCATTAATAGTTTTGATGAGGAGAGAAAATATGCAAATGCTATGGTAAAATCAGTGTATTGTCCTAATGAAGACACGTAGAAAATGAGGAATCGTATATAGCTTAAATAAAGCATTACAAAGAACAGGCAATCATCAAACAAAGAATCAGGAGGCATTTATGAAAGGGAAAAAGATGTTGTATATAGGAGTTGTTGTGGCAATCGTAATTGCTGCAGCTTTAGATATTGCATTTAAAGGGCTAGGTTATCAGCTACTGCAAAAACTATTTTCATAAGTCCGTAATTACCCGTCACATTTAAATGTAGCGGGTTTTTTAAAAATAAAAAAGCAAACCTTTGTAGGAAAAGGCTTGCTTAAAAAACTACAGATTATAAAGCTGTGTATATTTATTCTGTAAGTAGTCGGCCAAATATTTTGCGGAAAGCGGTTCTCCGGTACCTTCCAAAATTAACTCATTCGGTTTTTTCAATGCACCGTATTGATGGACTTTATTCGTTAGCCAATCTTTAATAGGTGCTAAATCTCCGCGTTCACAAAGCTCATCGAAGTTCGGAATGTCCTGATCCATAGCATGTTTCCATTGCGCAGCATACATGAAGCCTAGCGCATAGCTTGGGAAGTAGCCAAAGCTCCCGTCACTCCAGTGCATATCCTGCAGTACACCTTCTGCATCGTTTTGCGGACGAATACCTAAATATTCTTCATATTTTTCATTCCAAACGCGCGGCAAATCTTCCGCCTGTAAGTCTCCATTGAAAATCTCTCGCTCAATTTCGTAGCGGATCATTATATGAAGCGGGTACGTAAGCTCGTCTGCCTCAATACGTATTAACGAAGGCTCTGCGAAATTGATCGCCTTTAAAAATGCTTCGGTTGGTACATCCCCAAATTGCT
>NZ_JBELZM010000036.1:0-5914 GCF_040273735.1 Solibacillus sp.
TTTTTATTCTATCTTCAAAATCTGGATTTCCCCAATAAAGCATTGCATTTCCAATACCTTCTACGTCTACTAAATACTTTACTAAAAGATAAGCAATGTAATAACCAAGCCGGCTATAGCCAAAAGTTTGACCACCTTTAATCGAGAACCATTCTTTAAATATTGTAGCTGATGAATTTTGATATAAATCTTTTTGAAAAGCATCAATAATGATTTTTGTATTTTCTTCACAATATGAAAGCCACTCTGGGTCGGGTTGATAAGCAAAATAAATATCTTTGTCTGCATTTACTATTAAAGTTGAAAGATAAGTTGCTACACCCTCTTGCAATAGCCAGGTGAACGGGTTATACCAATGTATATCTTTTGCATCTATCCCATTATGTGTAGTGAAAAGATGATGGGCTGCATGGCCAAATTCATGTGCAATTATTACATTTAGGCCATCTTCATTCGGTTCAAACTTTTCAACACAAAAAGCAATATGAGGATCCATGGAACGATAAGTATACGCATTCGAACCACCTAGACCGACAAAAATATAAACATCTTTAGAAAATATTATCGAAAACCGCTTTTCGTATTCCTTTGTAATTTGAGGTGTTAGCGATTTTAATTTGTCTGTAATCCAGTTCATTTGCTCAATCTTATTTGGATGGGTTTCTAACGCCTTTTCAAGTTTCAGTTCTTTATTGTGACAATGGTTATCAAAGTAATAACTATAAATTTCAGGATGTTTGTTAAAATAACTTTCGTAGTACTCTTTTGAAGGTTCATACTGATTTAAAAATTTACTTGCCAGATCGTATATTTTCAAGAAGATTTCTCCAATCATTTATAAATATTACTATCAATCAAATTCAACAAAATCCCCAACCTTACATTCTTCTTCGCGATTCGCGATTTCTCCATCGTTATCTATGCTTACTTCAAAAATAATCATGTTCAATGCCTCTCTCATTGATTCTTCATTTAATCCTTTAGAATAAAATACAAATTCCTGAGCATGCTTTACGACATTCTCCCCCTCATTATTTTGTTCACTACCACCTCCAAACCAATACCGGTCTGTAGCGTCATATGAATCGATCGCTTCTTTCCAACTATCGCTAAATGTAAAATCAACTTTGTGGCCGGCTACATTATTTACTTCCACGTTAAATGTAAATTTCCTGAAATTATCAATTTAGGAATTTTCTAATCCATGCGTTCCGACAATCTCAAATTCATCCTCAGTCAACTTTGAGATTGCGGCTTCAACTGTTGTATTAGGTTCTGCTTGGAAACTGCATGCAGTAGTTATGAGCAGTATGGAAAACAAACAGTATAAGAATGCGTATTTTTTCATACTTATCCTCCCTATAACTCTTTCGACAACCTAATCATATCGATACACTGGATGCCATTCTCGTATATTTCTTCGGAATAATGCTTAATAAAATAGTTATGATCAACTGAAACAATTCGAAAACCGCATTTTTGATATAACGCCAATTGCCCAATGCTTGAATTTCCCGTACCAATTTCAATCGTCTTATACCCCTGTGTTTTGGCTACAAGAATGGCATCATTCACTAATATTTTCCCAATCCCTTTTCCCTGATGAGCTTCGGCTACTGCTACATTGACAATTTCCACAGTTTTCGGTCTTGTCGGTAACAGGACATAGACGCCAATGATTTGCTCTTTACTTTCAGCTATAAAACACTCACCCTTTGCTACATAATCTTCCACGATACTTTTTGAAGGGTCCGCCAATAGCAATAATTCCATTGGCACTTTTTCGTGTTTTTCCAGCTTTTTAATCTCCACACTTATCCCCCATTATTTCTCGATTAGTTTTGTTTATTAATATCTTTTTCAATATCTTCATTACTTAATTTAGTTTTTTCTTCCTCAATCTTATATTTATTTTTAATTAAAATTCCAAGTTCCGAATAATTAATCCCATGCTTTACCGCCAAAAATACAACGATGTACAGCAAAAATCCTAAAAAGGCAAATGATAATAAATCCATGAAATCCTCTCCTTATATTATAAATTTTACCATATTGAAGAATCAAACTTGCTAAAAATAAAAACCAGATGGCTCAATTCCATCTGGTTCATTGTACCGTTTGCTATTAATTGCTAATTAGTTTTTACTTTTTCACAGCTGGCGGGCCAAATCCACCTAGCTGTAAATCACGGAATGCTTCTCTAATCTCTTCTTTTGTATTCATCACAAAAGGTCCACCTAGAGCAACTTCTTCTCTAATTGGGACACCTGAATAAATCAAAACTTTAGACCGTGTTGATGCTTTAATTTTTAATTCGCTTGAATTGGCTTCTGAACCATTTTCGTTAAATAAAATCGTTGCCGCTCCCGTTTTCGTTATTTTTGTCTTGCTTTCCCCAAATTCCATCTCTCCCGCCAACATAAACAAGAATGAATTATGGTTTTCGGGTAAAACATGTGTGTATTCAGCACCTTCACGAAGAGTAATTTCTGTCATCGTAATAGGAACTAAACTTTGCATAGGTCCTGTTACACCTGCAATATTCCCTGAATAAACTCGAACGAATCCGCCATCGGTATTAACTACAGGTGCATCTTCAACAAAAATATTTTGATAAGACGTTTCTGTATGCTTTAATCTTTTCGGCAGATTTAGCCATAGCTGCAATGTATGAATCAAGTCATCCTCGAACGCTTCTTCTGCATGTCTAGCTGCCCAACCGGCATTCATATATTGGACATCCCCGGCATTTAAAATGCTGTAACCGCCAGCATTATCAATATGTTCTAGTCTGCCATCTACAACATATGTTACAGTTTGAAAGCCACGGTGTGGGTGATCAGAGAAAACACCACGCTTATACCAATCTTCTGCCATTAAAATAAAAGGATCGAATTCAGCGTTTCGATCAGGGTGAAGAATGAATCCTTGTTGCACATGTGGATAGCCATTTTTGTTATACTCTGGGTACCAAAAACTTTTAATATCTCTTTGAAAAGCTGCATTAGTTGCCAATTCTATTCCTCCCACCAAGGTTACTATGAAAATGTTCTATTAAGTTGAAATCTACCACTTAAAGTTTATCTCATTTTCTCGGCTAACTCTAAAATTATGCCTTCCGGTCCCTGAACAAAGCATAATTTATATATACTATTGTAGTTTTGGATTTCACTAATAATTTCCGCGTCTTGCCTTTTTAATTTAGCAACGACCTTTTCAATGTCTTCAACAGCAAAGGCAATATGATTTTTTGAAGATTGCTGAATACTTTCTATTTTTGAGTCTATATGAAACTTGACAAGCTCCAAATTTGCCTGGCCATCCGACATCCCCAAAAGGACAATCGTTGCTTTCACATCAGTAAACCCGATGATTCGCTCTGCCCATTTACCATCCACTTCCCCTTCACCAAGAACTTCCAGCCCAAATTCAATGAAAAACTTCTTAACCGCCGTAAGATCGTTTACTATAATACCTACATGATCTATTTTGTGAATTTTCATATTTAGTCCCCCATCGGTTCTGATCTTTCTTAATAGCTCTGTATATACTACTCAATCAGCTTTTAGCTTTCTTATCATGCCAAGGTGTCGTTGGCCTTGAATCAGGGTATCCATTTAACTCCCGATATTGTTTCCGTTCATCCGTAAAATGCCACCAACTTTTTTCGCTGTTTGAATAGTTAGCATGATGTACAATACATCTTAATGAATCTTCTACACACGGGTCTTCCCAATAACCGAACTGTTCCTCCAATCGATTAGTTAAATCAGCACCATCTTCGTTTTTCAACTCTTCCAAAGAATAATAACCCAATTCAGTAACCCATTGAGCCAACTTCGGTCCAATTGAAGGGATCGCCTGGAATTGAGCTAGTCCACGCAGATACTTGGCACGTTCGTAAGTTGATTGTAAACATGCTGTTAATTGTTGTATATCCATTAGAGCAATTTCATTTAATTTCACTTTGCACTTTCTTAAATTCATTCTTTCTTCAGATGTTAAAGGAAGCTTTGGAGTGGACTTTTTCATCTATATTCACCTAACTTATACTTAATTTATATTTCAATTATTTACTAGTTCCATTATAATGGAAAATTCTGATATTGAATAACCGAAAAATAAAAAGAGGATTTCACATTAAATTGAAATCCCTCCAGAATTAATCCATATTTTCTTGCTGTTTGATCATGTTATACCAGCTAACTCCGCCATGCTGTGATTCAGAAATGCCATGGTTTACAAAGCCGAGTTTTTCATAAAAAAGAACCAATTCCTGTTTGCATGTTAAAGTAATTCCTTGTCGTTCATTTTCTTTTACCAACTGCTCCATTTTATTGATTAAGATTCGAGCGATACCTAGATTCCTCGCCTTTTTAGAAACAGCTACTCCCAATATACTTTGGTATCCGCCTTTATTAGGATTTTCTTTAATTTCTTCAAAAAGGTCATCCGTTATGTATAATTGAGGAATTACCGGACCGTTAATATAACCAACAATCACTCCATCTTTTTCAGCAACAATAAACGTATCCGTGATCAGCTTAATTCTTTCCACAAATGCTTCCCTTGTTGCAGCCTCTTCATTTGTAAAGCCTTCATTCTCAATGACGACCAGCTCTTCTAAATCTGACTTTTGCACATTTCTTAATGTAATCATGTATTGCCAACTCCTTTTTATAGCCATTTACTTATTTTCTAATTTTCGTTCGAGTGCCTCAACTTTCTTTAATTGACGACTTTTTCTTTTTAATCTCTTGCTTACTAAAAATAAAATCAGATTATAAATGCTGAAACAAACGATTGTAAGGATAGCCTTATTATTCAAACTAATTTGTTCATATCCGCTATGGTAATTAATATGTACTTCAATCCCTTTGTAGATGAACCAAATAGCAAGAGTTATTAAACAATATAAAATAATTAAGAAAATATAGTGACCGTAAAATATGATTTTGTTGTGTGAAGAACCAAATCTTGCGGTATATAAAAAAAGACTTCCATAAACAAGCAACATGATAATGATTTCAGAGACTGACATTAACGCCCCCCTTATAATTCATTACTTTCTGCAAGCATTTTCAATTCTGCCGATCTTTTTTTAATGAAGCTTTCCATATAATTATACAAAAATAATTTGTCAGCAATACTCCCTAATGGACCGAATGGCGACTTATATTCAAACATGTCGATCATTAAAGTGCCGTCTTTTTCTTCTACAAATTTGTGAGTATGGGTAAATGATTTGAATGCGCCTTTTACCATTACGTCCACAAATATAGTTGGCTGCTGCATATGTGTTACCTTTGCCGTCAGTTTTTGCTTAATACCAAAGTGAGTAGCTTCCCAAGTAACGGAATCACCTTCATTTAATAAGCCATGTGTTACCCCACCAACAGCTTTTTCCTTCGTTTTCGCCGTCGTTTTTATAAGAATATCGACGTTTCTGGCAAGATCAAAACATCCATCTATTGGTGCATATATAAACTGCTTGTGTATAATAATCGGCATCGGAACTCTCCTAATTTATAATTTAACTCTGAGGTAAGCCTATTACCTACTATATTTATCCACAGTAATTTGAATGATAGAAAGAATCAAGAGACCGATTGTCGTCCAGAATGAAAAGAATAAGGCGTCCCGCAATTAGTTTCCAACAGCTTTTTATGTTTTATATTTTTCACTCCTGTCCAATCAGATTATATTTTCTTCTCAAAGTAGGTTAAGGATAATTGTTGATTTACTTGGACTTCCTTCGTGATTCGAAATCCATTCTTCTTATAAAGAGTAACAGCTGGCGAATTTTTGGAACCAGTTGCTACTGTTATGGTCATTGTATCGAACTGACCTTCAATAAAAGATAACAGTTTCTGTGCGATTCCTTTACGGAAATGGTCCGGATGAACGATTAATC
>NZ_JBELZM010000037.1:0-4168 GCF_040273735.1 Solibacillus sp.
CATTGATTAGGTTAAATAGAAGCTCATCACAGGCAATACCTGAAAATAAAGATAGAACCATTTGTTTTGATGAAAAAATTTCAGAAATATTTACATATTGGCTTTCAAGGATTTGAATTATCAATTGTTTTGGAGCACATAATCCTTGAATTAACACTAAAAAATACGAACATTTCGTATAAAACGCATAAAAAAGTTCCGATACCTATCAATTTCCAGCACTAAAACTCTAATAAAAAATTTATTTTGATTAATTATAAACTTTTAGAGGTTCTCCGGAATTTAATTTGAATAATATTATTAACTTTTAAAAGCAGATGTTTAACTATGTATCAAGATATGATAATCATTCGTGGAGCAAAGGTTCATAACTTAAAAAACATTGACATTGACATTCCACTTGGAAAGATTGTGGCCATCAGCGGAGTTTCAGGATCCGGCAAATCATCACTAGCACTAGGAGTACTATACTCAGAAGGGTCTAGAAGATATTTGGATGCATTATCCACATATACCCGCCGAAGAATCTCACAAACCCGAAAAGCTCAAGTCGATTTAGTTCAATATGTTCCGGCCGCATTAGCACTACATCAAAGACCAAATGTTCCTAACATCAGGTCCACTTTTGGAACTTCAACTGAACTTTTAAACTCACTTAGATTATTATATTCTCGATGCGGGAATTATACATGTCCTAATGGTCACATTCAAGAGCCAACTTTAAATGTGGCCCGTGAAATCCCAATCAAATGCCCTGAATGTGGCGTGGAATTCTATGGATTGGGTGCCGAGGAATATGCATTTAACTCGGATGGAGCATGTCCAACATGCGAAGGTACAGGTTTAATTAGAGACGTCGATGACTCAAAATTGATATTAGACGATAGCAAAACACTGGAAGAGGGGGCAGTTGATGCCTGGAATCAATTTGGCATCTCATGGATGTATCATGTTGCAGGTGAACTTGGTGTTCGGTTGGATGTTCCGTTTAAAGATTTAACTGACGATGAAAAGGATATTGTTTATAATGGCCCTACAGTGAAAAAATATATCAACATCCCATCCAAAAATGGCAAATTATTTGAATTGAATGCAGAATACAGAAATGCTCATAAAGCTATTGAAGAGGCTTTAAGAAATGCAAAAACAGAAAAGGGATTAACTAAAATCAATAAATTTTTAACAACAACCGTTTGTAGCGATTGTGGAGGAACAAGATTAAATTCAAAAGCTCGTGAAACTCTATTGGGAGGAATAAATCTTGCAGATGCATGTAAAATGAATTTAAAAGATTTGGTTTCATGGGTAAATGATATCGTGACCGAATTACCTGACAATATTCGTGAAATGGCACAGGATATTGTAGAGGAATTCATGGACAATGCAAATATCCTACTTGATTTAGGTTTGGGTTATATTTCCCTTGATAGGCCTTCAAATACCTTATCTACCGGTGAGCTTCAGAGAGTTCAAATTGCAAAAACATTGAAAAATCATACAACCGGAGTATTATATGTTTTAGACGAGCCGTCAATCGGTCTGCATCCAAATAACGTTGATGGACTAATAAATGTTATTAAAAGATTAGTGGATGATGGAAATTCAATTATCCTAGTTGACCATGACACGAAAATATTAGGTATTGCCGATTATATGATTGAGCTTGGCCCAAATGCGGGAGCTGACGGTGGAAGCATAATAGCTAAAGGAAGTTTAGATGAGATTGTAAATAATCCTTCCTCACAAATCGCCCCATTTTTAACTAATTCTGAAAAAATCATCATAAGGGACAAATCAGACAATATTTTTGAAAATGGTGAAATTGAAATTAAAACCTCTGAAATCCATAATGTTAAAGAGATGGCAATAAAAATTCCTAAAGGAAAATTAACTGTTGTAAGTGGAGTTTCAGGAAGCGGTAAAACCACCCTACTTTTAGAATCCATGTATCCTGCAATCAAATCTTACATTAACGGAGAAGATTTGCCAGATAATGTAATAGATTTAGAATGCGAAGATATTAAAAAGATTGAGTTGATCGATAGCGTTCCGATTGGAAAGAATGTTAGAAGTACCGTTGCAACATACTCAAAAGTTCTAGATGACTTAAGAAGGGAATTTGCTAAATTGAGTGATGAGTATAAAATGTCTGATTTCTCATACAATACCGGAAAATTAAGGTGTGAAACTTGTAACGGGACAGGCAATGTGTCTATGGATGTTCAATTCCTACCGGATGTTGAAATGACCTGTCCTGATTGTAATGGTCTTAGATATGATAAAAAAGTCGAAGATATTAAATATAATGGGCTTTCTATTGCAGATGTTATGAATCTAACAATTGATGAAGCTCTAGAAGAGTTATTTGAACTTAAAAAGGTTACAGGTAAACTTCAAAAATTATCTGATTTGGGTTTGGGCTATTTAACATTAGGTGAATCAACTCCAAGTTTGTCTGGCGGTGAAGCGCAAAGATTAAAATTAGCATCGGAAATCGGGAAATCACAAAAAAATTCCATATTTATATTTGATGAACCGACAATTGGCCTCCATCCATTAGATGTTAAAGTTCTTATTGATGTATTTGATAATTTAATAGACCGGGGAGCGACTGTTATTGTAATAGAACATGATCTGGATTTAATAGCTAATGCCGATTACATTATTGATATTGGAATTGATGAAGAGTATTTTGGTGGTGAAATACTTGCAAAAGGCAGTTTAGAAGATATAATTAGTACCCCTGGAAGTTTAACTGGGAAATATTTAACTGAAAAACTATAAATCAACTTAATTGATTTTCCTCACTAAAAACTCTTTATTTTATATAAAGAAACCCAAAAATAACACGAACAATTCGTATAAAAATTATAAAAAAGTTCCGATACTTAACAAATTCCGGCACTAAAACTCTGATATGGAATTTGTTTTTCTGTAATTATAAAATTTTTGAAAGTTATCTCAACCTAAATCTATAGGTAATTTTCTGTTATTTTAGTTGCAGATTCAACCATTTTTGGACAAAACTCTTTGAATAGATTATTATCCAATGCGTATTTAATGCCTTCTTCGGTTCTAATGTCACAATTAAGTAAATCCCTACAGATATATGATCCGTTTTCCTTTTCAAATTCATCTAAAAATTTTTCACATACTTCATTACTTTTAGATTTACTTTCACCATATTTAAGGCCTAATGCCATTAGTGCACCTGTGCAAGCACCGCAAACTTCACCTTTACGCATCCCACTACCAAAGCATGCACCAATTTTCAAGGCTTGTTCTTCCGAAAGACCTAAATCCTGTGAAAATGTTGCAAATACTGCTTGTGAACACACATATCCGTTTTCAAATAATTGAATAGCATTTTCTATATTTTTCATATAATATAATTTAATTATTTTGACTTATCAATGTTAGTATAAAACTGGATATGACACTGTGGGCATTCCTACTAGACATGTTTCAAGAATCTAGAAATTTTCAGACAGAACATATAAAATAGTTCCGATGCTTATCAATTTCTACCCATGAAAAACACCAATATAAACTTTATTTTATATAAAGAAATCCCCCTAAGAATACGAACATTTCGTATAAAACGAAACTTATTCTCGAAACTTTGATTTGCTGATGTGTTTTTGACATTAACACTAATGATATAGAAGATCAAATTTAATTCAACTTTGCTATATCATGAGCCTTTTCAAACTAAATCTTCGAATTGCAAATGGATGATGTTAATGTTAAGTAATCTTAAAAAGAAAAAGTTAGTTGTGATGAAGTTCACAACTTTGTCTTGTTATTGAGTGCTTGTGAGTATGCATATGCTTAATTCCATTATCTGTAATGATTTCGTCAATGATTTTAACACCTTCGTGGGAGTGAGTATGTTCGCCGTCATCGTGGAAGTGATAATGTGAATGTTCGGTATGTGCAGTATCGATTTTTTTAATTGAATCATCGAAATGCCTGTCATAGAGCAATGCGGCATTTAGAACCACTAAACATGATCCTGCATTGTGAACAATCGCTCCGGTTACTGGATTTAAAAGACCCAATACAGAGCAGATGATAGCTGCTGCATTTATTGTCATTGACATTGCAATATTTGCTTTGATTGTAAACAATGTGGAATTAGACAGTTTTTTAAGATATGGGATCTTTC
>NZ_JBELZM010000038.1:0-3329 GCF_040273735.1 Solibacillus sp.
AAATTCTTCATTATATTTCGTCATAAAAAATCACCCTAAAAGTTAGTTTTTACTCTAACTTTTGGGGTGCAGTACCTTCTTAAATAAGAAAAGTGCTTTATTCAATTATAGGCATTTAATGTGATAATATTAATTATGGATAATTATGTTAAAATTTATTGGTGAATGTGAAGAAATATACTTAAGCGGGACAGGTAAAAGAAGAGGGTTTTAATTTTAGGAGGGGAAGTAAATGAGAAAAAACTTATTTGTCTTAGCATGGATTATGTTAATTTTTTTAGCTGGTTGTTCACAACAAGAAACATTAAAAAAGACAGAAGATTTAGTTATACCACCCTTTGAATATATTTTAGAGAATGGTTATCCAGTAAATGATAAAGGTGAAACTTATGGACCAGATATGGGAAATAGGATGATTATTGAAGAACCTGATTTAATATTGGCACAAGGTGAGAACAGTATAATAGGATATGCAAAAAAAGTAGAGTTGGATGGTCCAAAGCCAAAAACCCCAGAAGAAGCAGTTAAACTAAATAACGCTCCTCCAAGAGAAGTTTCTTTGTATGATGTTGATGGAGAGACTATTATTGGTACGTTTTGGATAGGTAAATAGATGATGTTCTATTAATGGACAACTTTTAATAAAGGGAATCAGTTATTCCTTTTAGAAGGTCGTCGAATAAGTGACTTAGCAAAGGATAAAGTATAAATTTTAGGGGGTATTTAATGTTTGTCGTAAATGTAGAAGGGGCAATTCGTCGCAATGAAAAATGGCTTTTAATCCGCAGAAGTGAAAAGGAGGAGCATGCTGGTGGAGGTCTCTCATTAGTAGGAGGAAAGTGTGAAATTGAAGGTAATTCGTCTGATATTCTGGAAAGAACATTAAAACGCGAAGTTTTTGAAGAAGTAGGTAGCGAAATTACAGGCATTGAATATGTAAATAGCTCCTCCTTCGTGACAGAATCAGGGATAAATGTAATTGATATCGTTTTCCTATGTCATCATAAATCTGGAGAGCCTTACGCTAAAAGTCCTGAAGAAGTGGATGATGTTATTTGGATGTCTACATCAGAGATTCTTGCACATACGGAACTACCTTTATTTCTAAAAGAAAACATTAAACTTGCAGAGAAAATACTACAAGATAATTTGAAGGTGAAATGTTAGTTATTACATTTTCATTATATGGCGCGATTCTTCAATAAGAAGATCGCGTTTTTCCATTATAGAGTCATTTTGTTGAATAACTTCTTAAAAGGCATCTGGATATTTATGTTAAAATTCATGTGAGGTTGTGCAACAATGTTTTTAAGCTAACGTGCAGGTTATTAAACTAGGAGATGTTAATTACTATTGTCAGGAGCTGATAAATTGACTAATTTGTATTTTGTTAGGCACGCACATTCTATATATACACCTGATGAATTAAATAGACCTTTATCGGAAAGAGGTTTTGTTGATGTAAAAATTGTTACCAAATTATTACAAACAGAGGAAATTGGTATTGTTGTTTCAAGTCCGTTTAAACGAGTAGTACAAACTGTCGAAGGCATAGCAGAATATATAAATAAAGAAGTCGAAATTATAGATGGTTTTAAAGAACGTACCTTAACCACAGTCCCAGCTGACAATTTTAATCTTGCGATAACAAAAGTATGGGAGGACTACAATTTTTCATGGGAGGGTGGAGAATCTAACATTGTCGCACAAAAAAGAGGTGTAGAAAACACTTTGAATATATTAGAGAAATACAAAGGTGAAAATGTTGTTGTAGGAACACATGGAAATATAATGGTTTTAATCATGAATTACTTTGATAGCCGGTATGATTTCTCTTTTTGGCAGAATCTCGATATGCCAGATATATATAAATTAATTTTTCATGGGAAAGTGCTAAGAAACGTAGAGAAAGTTTGGGAAAGAATATAATATAATTTTTCAATTAACGGGTGCTTTAATTGAAGAACGATCTTTAACAATTTAGCGCATTCTTGAAAAGGATTGCCATTAGGGATGTATATGTGCGTTTATATTAATTTAAGAGGGGAGAGTTACACATGAAGGCTTCAGAAAATATACTAAAGATTTGGAATCAATTTAAGCACTTTCCTATGGAAACACTAACAAAAGCTTGGTATGCAAAACAAAACCCATTAAAATATCAGCGTTCAGTTGAGCTTATGAAAGAACATTATAGACAATATAAAATTACAGGAAACTGTTTTGATTTAGCAATTTGGCTATTGGATGAATTTAAACGAAATAATATTGAAGCGTATGCAATAGGTCATCATTTATTTACCGAAGATGCTCATATTGCTGTTATAGCAATAGACGAAAATAAGTATAAATATTTATGTGACTTAGGAGATCAATGGATTCAGCCCATTTGTTTAGATAAAAATTGCCTATCCTCTAATTTAGAGGAATACATAGGATTTTTTCCAGGTGCCAAAATTCAATTACAACATCAAGGTGATGAAATTGAAATTTTCTATAAACGGCCAAATGGAAAAACTTCTAGGCAAGTATTTAATTTGAATGCTATTGATGAAAATCAATTATTAGAAGCCGCTGAATTCTCACAAAGATTAATAAAACCATATCCACTTCTTGAATGCAGACAGTATGAAAATGAAATAACTCACTGGGAATTTTATAACTTTAGAAGTTATTCATCTTCTATGAATGGTTTAGTAGAAGATACCAAACATAGGACAGTAGTAGAGTGGGCAACAATGATACATGAAAAAACAAGTTATAACTTTGAGATTCTCTTAGAAGTATTAGGCTACTATCTGGAATTACAAAGTTTCAATCTAAAGTCTTAATCGAATTCTTAAGCTAGTCTAAATTAACCGACATTATTGGTAATTTTTTAAATTGAGTATATAATTATAAGTCACATATAAGGAAGGGGAACGAATGTTTGACTATTTATCATAAAGTAATCGGAGAAGGGTATCCCATTGTTATGCTGCATGGATGGACCCTCGATAATCAAGTAATGTATTATGCACTTGAGCCTATATTTAAGAAGCAAAATGGCTGGAAAAGAATATACATAGATCTACCGGGTATGGGACAATCTGAAAGTCATCCATCAATTAAGAACTCTGATGATATTTTAGAAGAGGTAATATGCCTATTGGATGAGATAATCCCTAACCAACATTTTATTATTTGTGGAAATTCATACGGCGGTTATATTGCAAGAGGAATTGTCCATTTGAAAAAGAAACAAGTTCGTGGATTATTATTAATGGCGCCTTTGACAATACCTGAAGTTGACAAAAGAGTTGTACCGCAGCAAACCATTTTAAAGAGAG
>NZ_JBELZM010000039.1:0-2551 GCF_040273735.1 Solibacillus sp.
CCTTTAAGACTGCCATTTTCATAAAATGGATGGATTAGATTATACAGTTCGAGAACTTTCTCGTTTATTTTCTTATCATCATGCTCTTTATTTAGAGCTAAACGTTTTATTTCAACATCCCGGTATAATTCCTTCATTTGCTTATGATTTTCGGTTTGCATGAGCTCGGATACGTCGATTTCCAGCTGTTTTGCAATATGCTGAAGGCTTTCCATTGATGGCTGCGCCTTCCCGTTTTCAATCAGACTGAGCATCCCTTTTGTAATTCGGTCTCCCGCTACTTGGGCAAGCGTCATTTTGCGCTCTTTTCTTAGTTCTTTAATTTTGGCACCAATATTTAACATGTCGTCACCTCATTAATTACAGTTTACCAAAAATCATATAAAAGGGTAATATTTTAACCTGATTAAACATTTTATTTAAATCGTAAATCAATCCCCCGAAATTTATTTTAATAAAATTAAACTTTTGTGTTGCATTCCAAAAATATCCACCATATAATTAGTTTAATTAAATTAAACAAAGGGGTTTTGTTTATGAATGAACAGCAGAAATTTAAAAAAGCAACGTATCATTTATACACGTTTTTAATAAGCAAAATGATTGGGGCGCTTGGATCACATGTTTACAGCTTTGGAATCAGTATGTATATTTTATCGATGACAGGCTCTTCACTTAGTTTTGCAACAAATATTATTTTAAGCTACTTGCCGCGAACAATCATGTCACCGATTGCTGGACTCTTAGGGGATCGTTTACCAAGAAAGTGGCTTGTACTCAGTGGGCAAGCCGGAGTTATCCTGACAGTAAGCGGATTATTGGTCTATACGCATGAATTTGGATTATCTTTAATCGCAATATATACCGCAACAGTTTTCAATAGTATTTTCAGTACATTTTCAGGTGTGGCATTTTCCGCTTCGATTGCCAATCTTGTCGATGGGGATCGACTTCAAAAGGCAATGAGCTTTAACCAGTTGTCCTATTCTATTTCAGGAATTGGCGGACCGATTTTCGGCGGAATGTTATTCGGTTTTGTATCGATGGAAATGTTCCTGATAATCTTCATCTGTGCTGCTGTAATAACACTTATGTTGGAATCAACGATGAATTTTGTTCTTTATAAGAAAGAAGCAGTAAATGGGAATGCTGAAAAAGAATCGATGTTTGAAAGCTTCAAAGCCGGGTTTCGCTATGTCAATTCAAAACCGATTATTAAGGCAATTTTATGGACAGCACTTTGGCTAAACTTATTTTTCACAGCAATAAACGTTGGCGGAGACTATATTTTATTGACAATTTTGAAATTAGATCCAAAATACATCGGTTTTACAGAGGCTGGTGGAGCAATCGGAGTTTTAATTACATCTGTCTATTTTGCATCAAGAGCAACTGTCAAATTTCCTTTACTTACAGTTAAACGAGCCGTGTTCGCCTCTTCTGTTGTAGTCATTTTATCGGCACTACCGCTCATAATAACATTTTCGGCAATGATGAATTTCGTCTATTATTTAATCATCATGTTTTTATTCGGAGGATTGGGTGTTATTACAAATACTCCTCTTGGCGTGTTAATGCAAACTTCAATTGAAGAAGAGTACCGGGGGCGTGTTTTTGGGATAATCGAAATGATGGCGATGAGTGCTATGCCTGTCGGGACACTAGTTTTTGGAATACTATATGAATTCATTCCGGCGCAATATATTTTAATCGTCAGCGGACTGATTTTAATCGGTATTGTTCAGTTATTACTTCGCCAATCAATATTAGAAATGGCTCACCCTGAACTGAAAAAGGCGAAGTTAGAACCAGCAGAACCTGTAACTGAATAATATATTTCCCTCAAATTAGAGCTAATTTTCTACATTAGCTCTTTTTTCATTTAAAAAAAGCCTATATAAATTTGATATACTGTCAAAGTTTCTGTACAATTTATATTGTAATAATTTTCAAATTAGAGAGGCTGGTAATTCATTGAAATTCCACAACTATTATTTTGTTCCAGAATGTAAATATTCAGAATTTCAGCAGCTCCTATCAAATAATCCGTCTCTGGACGTCCAATTAGAAGATTATAATCAAGGTTATAATTTTTATTATCAATTTGTTTATAATCTGTATACATATTTAACCACGGATGATTTCGAATTAATAATGGATGATAACATACGTTTTTACTATCCTTTTCAGTCATATCTTCATGAAATAATCATTAAGCAATACGAGCTACAGAGATTTAAAACGAGAAAAAGCAATGATCCTTTATTTTGTTTACTATTTTCTGTTCTTCTAAAAAGTAAATTAAAGCAGACAATAAAAAATATTGTTGAGGAAACCGGTTTCGAATCGGAACTGCCGTTGGAGTTAATAAATTTTTACGACAACAATCTCATCACATCCCCATCCAGTCATACCATCAATCTTCTTCATATTCAGTTTCTTCAAAGATTAAAAGAACAAATTTTTGTCGGTACCCGCTTCAGTCAATTGATAAAAGATACTATTGAGCGTACAAATCGGTATTATTTAATACATCATAAGGAGTTTTAAC
>NZ_JBELZM010000040.1:0-1725 GCF_040273735.1 Solibacillus sp.
GCCCGATATCACCAGTAACCCCGGTAGCACCGGCAGGCCCAATTTCGCCAGTGGCCCCTGTTGCACCAGTAGGTCCCGTGTCTCCAGTAGCGCCAGTAGCCCCAGTAGGCCCGGTTTCACCGGTAGCTCCTGTCAATCCAGTAGGTCCGATGTTTCCAGTCACTCCAGTCGCGCCGGTTGCCCCGATATCACCAGTTGCCCCAGTTGGCCCGGTAGGCCCGATATCACCAGTTGCCCCTGTTGCACCAGTAGGTCCCGTATTGCCAGTCGCGCCAGTAGGCCCGATTTCCCCAGTGACACCTGTTGGTCCAGTAGACCCGGTGTCACCAGTCGCGCCGGTTGCCCCAGTAGGCCCAATTTCGCCAGTGGTCCCTGTTGCACCAGTAGGTCCCGTATTGCCAGTCGCGCCGGTTGCTCCAGCAGGCCCGATATCACCAGTAACCCCGGTAGCACCGGCAGGCCCAATTTCGCCAGTGGCCCCTGTTGCACCAGTAGTCCCGGTTTCGCCGGTAGCACCTGTTAGTCCAGTAGGTCCGATATTTCCAGTCACTCCAGTAGCTCCGGTTGCCCCAGTAGGCCCGATTTCCCCAGTGGTCCCTGTTGCACCAGTAGGTCCCGTATTACCAGTAGCACCCGTAGGTCCGGTCTCACCGGTAGCGCCGGTTGCTCCGGCAGGGCCAATTTCGCCAATAGCTCCCGTAGCGCCAGTAGGTCCAGTGTCACCAGTAGCACCAGTAGCCCCGGCTGGCCCAATTTCGCCAGTTGCCCCAGTTGCCCCAGTAGGCCCCGAATTACCAGTAGCGCCAGTAGCTCCAGTAGGCCCGATGTTTCCAGTCACTCCAGTAGCCCCGGTTGCCCCAGTAGGCCCGATTTCCCCAGTGGTCCCTGTTGCACCAGTAGGTCCCGTATTGCCAGTAGCTCCGGTAGCACCGGCAGGGCCAATTTCGCCAGTAGTGCCGGTTGCGCCAGTAGGTCCAGTTTCGCCGGTAGCGCCTGTTGGTCCCGTATTGCCAGTAGCGCCAGTCGCTCCGGTAGGCCCGATTTCCCCAGTGACACCAGTAGCCCCAGTAGCCCCCGAATTACCAGTAGCTCCAGTAGGTCCGATGTTTCCAGTCACTCCAGTCGCGCCGGTTGCCCCGATATCACCAGTGGCCCCTGTAGGCCCGATATCACCAGTGGCCCCAGTAGCGCCAGTTGGACCGATGTCTCCAGTCGCGCCAGTTGCCCCGGCAGGCCCAATTTCGCCAGTGGCCCCTGTTGCACCAGTAGGTCCCGTATTGCCAGTAGCTCCGGTAGCACCGGCAGGGCCAATTTCGCCAGTAGCCCCTGTTGCCCCAGTAGGCCCCGAATTGCCAGTAGCCCCAGTAGCTCCAGTAGGTCCGATTTCCCCAGTGACACCTGTTGGTCCAGTAGACCCGGTGTCACCAGTCGCGCCAGTTTCACCGGTAGGCCCGATTTCCCCAGTGGTCCCTGTTGCACCAGTAGGTCCCGTATTGCCAGTAGCTCCAGTCGCTCCGGTAGGCCCGATTTCCCCAGTGACACCTGTTGGTCCAGTAGACCCGGTGTCACCGGTAGCTCCTGTCAGTCCAGTAGGTCCGATTTCCCCAGTGGCCCCTGTTGGTCCAGTAGGTCCAGTGTCACCAGTAGCCCCAGTAGCCCCAGTAGCCCCAGTAGGCCCCGAATTACCAGTAGCTCCAGTAGGTCCGATGTTTCCAGTCACTCCAG
>NZ_JBELZM010000041.1:0-977 GCF_040273735.1 Solibacillus sp.
GTTGGGGGCTTCCCCCTGTGAGAGTAGGACGTCGCTTCGCACATGTAAAACCACTGAGGAATCAGTGGTTTTTTTGTCATTTAAGTTAATGAATTTAAATATAATCAACTTTGGCTATTAAAATAGTAACTGCAATGGTTTCCTGAAATGAAGTAGAAATAATAGGCTGTGTGTATACGGAGAAAAATAGAATAGGATTGTTTCTTAATTTTTTCAGCTTATTAATGCTTACGTCTTCAATTTAAAAACGCTCCCCTAAAGAAGGAAGCGCTTTAAATCACTCATCTTGATAGCTTAAAGATTGTTCATGGTATTCAAGAAGAGCTTGAGTTAATTGTTTGGAAAACTTTTCTTCAATATATGCAGCGATGTATAGCTTTTTATCGACTTCCAATTGCGCAGAACGGAAAAGTTTTTGGAAAAGGGTCGTCTTTTTTTGTTGCGAGTACTGTTGGACAGCCTCATTTTGCAAACGGTTGAGCACAATTTGCTCAATTGCCTTTTCTCTAATACGAATTGCGATATCTTCTTTATTGGAAGCCATGATTTCCTCGACTTTCTTTTTCAATTCAGCATTTTCATGTTCAAGTTTTTTTGTAGCTTCTTGTATCTCCTCCAATCCCTGCGAAGGTTTTGGAGGGAGAGCTTTGATTTCCTTTTTGAAGAAATCATTGTTTAAACTTAGCTGCATTTGCTCTGTTTCTTCGTCTTGTTCCATTTTAAACAAACCTGTCTTCATAATCTGCTCCAGTGCTTGGCTCATAGCATTGAGCCTGTATTCAATATTATCGGGCATTCCTACTTCTGTTGAGGAAGGAGTTCTTTTTTTGATAATATGGCCATCTTTATTAATACGTAACAGCTGCTTTAATCCTTTGACACGATACTCGTCTTTTAATAGCAAAATCATACGCAGTTTTATAACCGCTTTAAAATCCAAACGAATAACAGATGCTGTAGTTGGATTTGACGCTTCG
>NZ_JBELZM010000042.1:0-832 GCF_040273735.1 Solibacillus sp.
GAGTCCGGTAAATTACCGAAAACATGCCAGCCAATTAGCTGCATAATAAAAACTCTAACTTTAAGGGGTCACTACCGAAAAGCGCCAGATTATTAAATATTATTATTTTACTAAAGCACCCGTTAGTTAAGAAGAGGAGTTATAAGTTCATTAACTTCTTAAATTTTTCATCGTAATGACTTCTCGTTATAAAATCTGAACGCCAATAATCATATAAATCTTCTCGGCTTGCTTTTAGAAAAGTTTCTAATACTTTTTTTAAACGAGAGTTATAAGGGAATAAAACATCTTTACCTAAGCTGTAACCTTTATTAAAGTAAATTGCTGCAGACTCATAATCTTTAATTTCTTGATATAAATAGCCTATGAATATAAATCCACTAGCTAATTCTTCTACTTCGAAATCTTCGCCATTTAATTTACTCTTAATAAACTCTATCGCTCTTAATTTTTTCTTCCTCGAAAACAAACCAGACAAAGAAATAGCTTGTTCTACAACATCAATATATTGTTTTGAAGGGTCTTTTAAATTATAATTGTATTTCATTTAACCACCTATTTCCTTAAAATCTTCTTAAACTAACCTGCTGCATTAGTTTAAATGTATTTCTTCATAATCTCATTTAATAAAGACGTTATTCAACAATATGACCCTATTATTGAAAAGGTACATTTCTTTTTCAAGAAATACGCCCGATTGTGGAATATCTTTTTCACTAAAAACCCTTTAGTTAATAAGAATGAATAGAATTAAATTTTCTTCCGATAAAGTTAGCAGGTACCGGGTTGAGTTCTAATTCTCTTGACCAAATAGAGAGTTGACCAATGTGAT
>NZ_JBELZM010000043.1:0-764 GCF_040273735.1 Solibacillus sp.
GGTTGAGCCGTGGGCTTTCACATCAGACTTAAGAAACCGCCTGCGCGCGCTTTACGCCCAATAATTCCGGACAACGCTTGCCACCTACGTATTACCGCGGCTGCTGGCACGTAGTTAGCCGTGGCTTTCTAACAAGGTACCGTCAAGGTAGCGCCAGTTACTACGCTACTTGTTCTTCCCTTGCAACAGAGTTTTACGAACCGAAATCCTTCTTCACTCACGCGGCGTTGCTCCATCAGACTTTCGTCCATTGTGGAAGATTCCCTACTGCTGCCTCCCGTAGGAGTCTGGGCCGTGTCTCAGTCCCAGTGTGGCCGATCACCCTCTCAGGTCGGCTACGCATCGTTGCCTTGGTGAGCCGTTACCTCACCAACTAGCTAATGCGCCGCGGGTCCATCTTATAGTGACAGCCGAAACCGTCTTTCAACTTTCAAACATGTGTTAAAAAGTATTATTCGGTATTAGCCCCGGTTTCCCGGAGTTATCCCAATCTATAAGGTAGGTTACCCACGTGTTACTCACCCGTCCGCCGCTAAAATTTTAAAGGTGCAAGCACCAATAAAATTTCCGCTCGACTTGCATGTATTAGGCACGCCGCCAGCGTTCGTCCTGAGCCAGGATCAAACTCTCCATAAAAGTAGTTTGAAAGCTCATTTGCTTTGCTAGCGATCCAACTTCGTTAGAAGTTGAAATCTATTGTTTGCTTCATTTAAGAAGCTTGTTTCATTAACGTTGCTTGTTCAGTTTTCAAGGTTCATTGTGTT
>NZ_JBELZM010000044.1:0-350 GCF_040273735.1 Solibacillus sp.
AAATTCTGGCTCCTATCACTCCGACAGGCAGCACCCAGAGACAGATGTCCAGCACATCCTCATCTTTCAATTTGTGATAGTAGGCTCTTTTGCATGACAAAAGCACGGCTATAAGCATGCCCACTGCGATGAGTATGCCGTACCATCTTATGTCTACACCGAATATCGAAAATGCAATAGGATCCGGATGTCCCATGATGCTCCTTCCTTATGCCTGAACTGCGCCGGCCTGATCTGTGCCGGCTTTATCTGAGCCAGCCTGACCTGCGCCGGATAATAACGTCTGCATCAGTATAGCATATTCGTCCTCATTTTATTGCATTTTCTGTTGACAAGGTAATTCGCTTTTG
>NZ_JBELZM010000044.1:360-731 GCF_040273735.1 Solibacillus sp.
GTCAACACAGGCATAATACTGCAATAGTATAACATAATTTTGCAAAATTTGTTGACAAGCCTTTTTTCTTTTGTTAATATAATCAAGCGCGATTGAATGAATCAAGCGATATGGCGGCGTAGCTTAGCTGGCTAGAGCGTCCGGTTCATACCCGGAAGGTCACTGGTTCAAGTCCAGTCGCCGCTACCAACATGGGATCATAGCTCAGCTGGGAGAGCACCTGCCTTACAAGCAGGGGGTCACAGGTTCGAGCCCTGTAGCGCCCACCATTTTTTTATACGGCCTGGTAGTTCAGTTGGTTAGAATGCCAGCCTGTCACGCTGGAGGTCGACGGTTCGAGCCCGTTCCAGGTCGCCATTTTTTTGTTAAAA
>NZ_JBELZM010000045.1:0-658 GCF_040273735.1 Solibacillus sp.
CTTCGGTCGGGCACATTCATCCTGGTTTGGTTATTCGGTCCTGAGGGCTCCCGCCTCAGGCAGTTGTTATGTTTTTAGTCCGGCATCGTGCAGAGCGGTGATGGAAGATAAAAACGGGCCTATAGCTCAGCTGGTTAGAGCGCACGCCTGATAAGCGTGAGGTCAGTGGTTCAAGTCCACTTAGGCCCACCAAAAATAATGACTGCGGACAAAAGAGGGAAACCGGGGGCGTAGCTCAGCTGGGAGAGCACCTGCCTTGCAAGCAGGGGGTCAGGAGTTCGATTCTCCTCGTCTCCACCAGATTTTGGACCTTGAAAACTGAACAGAAGAGACGAAAACAAAAGCGTTTTCCCGCGGAAGATGAGCCGCGGGGGAGCGACCTCTGAATCGAAGCGAGAGCTGAGAGCAGAGAAATTAACGAGTCAAAGGCATAAAGATGCCTTAGCAGAGCAAGAGAAATCAAGCTACTAAGGGCATACGGTGGATGCCTTGGCGCCATGAGCCGACGAAGGACGCGATAAGCTGCGAAAAGCCGCGGGGAACTGCAAATGAGTATCGATCCGCGGATGTCCGAATGGGGAAACCCGGCAGCCGTCATGGGCTGTCACCCTTTAAAGGGAGGGAACCCGGTGAACTGAAACATCTAAGTAGCCGGAGG
>NZ_JBELZM010000046.1:0-533 GCF_040273735.1 Solibacillus sp.
GTTATTTGCCATGTCAGCGAACGATGCTATAGGGCTTGTATAAACCCCTCCGTCAGAAATGGCGCTCGCTATGGCAGATTTACCATTACTGACAGATGACTTTAAATCGCCTAGATTAAATTCAACACCTGCATTATCCCTCACCCAAACAGCACCTGAAGGACTTATGTGCAATGCTCTAATGTTCTTTCTATAAATGTCGAAACCGAAGTCGTTAGTAGGCGATGCGTTATTTCTGAACTCAGTGGTGTAATCAACGCCAGGTACTTGCAAATAAACGCGAGGTATACCTTTGTTAATAGTAAGGTCTCCCGTCATCGTATCCCCAGCCCTATTAAGCTTCGCATCGTTTAACTTTTTCGCTGCATTTGTTGTAGCCGCCTCACTTGTAGAAGTACTTGTTAACGAATCGTTTAGCTTTGTAATACCTGCAATAGTGGTAGATGCGTTGGGTACAGCTTGAGCCTCTGCATTTAATGTTCCATCTTCGCTAATTGTAAGACCTTGACCGATTTTGACGTGCCCTAGTTCGG
>NZ_JBELZM010000047.1:0-511 GCF_040273735.1 Solibacillus sp.
GCGGAAGTAGTTCAGTGGTAGAACACCACCTTGCCAAGGTGGGGGTCGCGAGTTCGAACCTCGTCTTCCGCTCCAAAAAATGCCGGGGTGGCGGAACTGGCAGACGCACAGGACTTAAAATCCTGCGGTGAGTGATCACCGTGCCGGTTCGATTCCGGCCCTCGGCACCATCTTTTAAATAAACAATATGCGCCCGTAGCTCAATTGGATAGAGCGTCTGACTACGGATCAGAAGGTTGTGGGTTCGACTCCTGCCGGGCGCGCCATATTATTTCGGAATGTAGCTCAGCTTGGTAGAGCACTTGGTTTGGGACCAAGGGGTCGTAGGTTCGAATCCTGTCATTCCGACCATCATTTATGGGGCCTTAGCTCAGCTGGGAGAGCGCCTGCCTTGCACGCAGGAGGTCAGCGGTTCGATCCCGCTAGGCTCCACCATGAACCTTGAAAACTGAACAAGCAACGTTAATGAAACAAGCTTCTTAAATGAAGCAAACAATAGATTTCAACTTCT